>ONJN01000206.1 GCA_900318155.1 uncultured Eubacteriales bacterium | reverse complement strand
GGTATTGCTTGCATTCGCGATGATTGTATGCTTCATGCCGCAGATGGGTGCGGCGGTGTATGCGTCGGACAATCAGCCTGCGATCCAGCTGGTGCCGGACGGCCTGGCCAGAAATATCGAGGGCAAATAGAAAAGCAGTGTCTGGTACGGCAATTACAAGCAAAGTTTGAAAAGTGACAATAAACCCAAAGAATACAACGTAGATCCAATCAAATGGAAAGCGCTGGCAAACGCGGACGGAAAAATATTCCTTCTCTCGGACAAGATTCTGGACGTCAGGGAATATAACGAAGAGAATTAGCCCTTGATAAAATGGTCGAACTGTACCTTACGCTACTGGCTGAACGGTACCAATGAGTACCTCAGTGAAAAAAAGAGCTTTAGAAAGGATGCCTTTGATCCTAGAGAATCGAATGCTACTTTTTTAACACCGCTTCAGAATGAAGATAATGGCGATATTTCCGGCGGCGCTCAGACGGCTGACCATGTGTTCCTGCTTTCAATCACAGAAGCGACAAATTCAGACTTTGGTTTTTCTACGGACTTTGGCAGTACAGATACCCGCAAGGCAACATACACGGATTATGTGGCCGGCGGAGGCGGTATCGGTGGTTCACCGAGCGATCAGCGCCGCTGGTGGCTTCGCTCACCGGGTCAGAATTCGACACAGACTACAGCTTACGCGGCTACTGTCAACGGAGTGGACTTATCGATATACAGGGCACCGAGGTCAATTCACGTCATAACACTGTTCGTCCCGCTTTCAATCTGGATCTTTCAAAGGTACTCTTCACTTCCGCGGCTGTAAATGGCAAGGCTTCCGACGGTGTAGGCGCGAATGCTTTGACGAAAGTCGGCAAAGACACATCCAATGAATGGAAAGTGACGCTGAGGGATGACGGCGCAGACGGCTCAAACCCTTCTGCAGGAAAAGAACATAGAAAATTCAAAGTGGACTCTGTGAAGACCTGTGACGGAAAAGAACTGGATATCACATACAACGGCGCGACTACCGGAAAGAATGAGTATATCTCCGCGATCATTACAGATAAACCGATTACAAATGCTTCCGCAAAGATTGAATACTACGGAAGAATCAGTAACTGTGCTTCTGACAGTGACGTTACTGACACCATCTCCGTCGGCATAGAAGGTAAACTGGGAGACGGAGACACACTGTATCTGTTCAATGAACAGTACAACGGCGACAAGAAGACCGACTACGCTTCCGCCCTGAAAGAGATCGAGATCCCATCGGCCACCGGTCATGACTGGAAGTTCAAAAACTTCACCTGGACTGGCAGTAAAACAGACGGTTACACCAAAGCAGTCGCAAACTATGTCTGCCAGAACAATAAAAAGCATAGCACGACCGCTGACGCGGCTTTGACCAGCAGGGTGACCAAACCGACCTGCACGAAGGGCGGCAAGACCACTTACACAGCCACCGTTTCAGGGGCAGACAGTCCGGATGGAAAGGCGCACAGCGAGAGCAAAACCGGAAGAATCACAAAGGCCAAAGGCCACACGTGGAAAGCCGCGACCTGCACCAAACCGAAAACCTGCTCCGTCTGCGGCGTGACTACAGGGAAGGCGCTCGGCCATAAGTGGGGCGCGTGGAAGGTGACAAAGAAGCCGACCACAACGGCAAAAGGAGAAAAGCAGCGCGTCTGCAAAAACAACTCTTCTCACGTACAGAAGAAGAGCATCCCGACAATAAAGCCGGTAAAGAAAGTCATCCCGCTGCTCCTCGCCAAAATGACCGCCACCGGGGAAACCGGACTCAAAATTACCTGGTCGAAGATGCCGGACGCGGGCGGCTATGATATATTCCTGTCGCGCTGCGATTATGGCAAAGAAACCTACACCCCGAAGAAGATCATGACAATTAAGGGAAATAAGACATTCAGCTGGACAAAGAAAGACCTGAAAAAGAAAAGAGCGCATAAGGCTGTCGTAAAGGCCTGGGTCATGAAAAACGGAAAGAAGCAATATATCCGAACCAGTCCGATGGTTCACGCCTACACCACCGGCAGCACCAGATTATATACAAATTCGAAGAGCGTCACAGTTAAGAAAACAAGCATTTCTCTTACTGCCGGAAAGAGCAGTAAAATCAGCGCCACGGTCATTAAGCTCCGGAAACTCAAGATGCTTATGCCGGAAAGCCATACACCAAAACTGCGATACTTCAGCAGCAACAAGAAGATCGCGACAGTGACCCAAAAAGGAAAAGTCACCGCGGAATCCACAGGCAGCTGCAATATTTATGTATTAGCGGCAAACGGCGCGAGAAAAACCGTTAACGTAACTGTGAAATAAAGCCTGCGCACCAGACCGCAGACAGATATTATTAAAGCCGGAAAGCTTTGTGACAGACAGCTGCCGCATTGCTTTCCGGTTTTTTGTCATAGAAACACGAGAACAAAGCGCTCTCCTGGAAAAACAGCATAATAAACGCTTTCAATCTGCCCGTGATTGTGGTATTATTTAGCCACGGAGGTGAAGAAAATGCCGCGAATCATACCAATCAGAGAACTGAAAAACACAAACAGTATCGCAGAGCTTTGCCGCAGTACCGGAGAGCCTATATTTGTTACCAGAAACGGCTACGGAGAGTTGGTTGTTATGAGTATGGATACTTATGAAGAACAACTGCGAAGACTTGAACTGTATCAGGAGCTTGCTCTCTCAGAAAAACAGTTTGATGAGGGCAGGACAAAGGATGCCGGAGCGGCGCTGTCCGATGTGAGGGCAAAGTATGGGCTATAAGCTTGTAATATCTGAAAGAGCTGAAAGACACATTGACAATATTATTCACTATGTTGTCAATACCTGAAAAACACCGGAGCAGCTGAAGCGATCCTGTCGGATATCGATGAGGCATACAATAGATTAGAATACATGGCAGAAATTCATGGATATTGCAATGATTATTATCTGGCAAAAAAGGGTTATCGTAAAATAATTCTTTCAAATCATAACTATTTAATCATCTATCGCGTTGAAGGAAAGGAAGCTCATATCTCAGGAGTTTTTCATATGAAAGAAGAATATGCAGGTAAACTGTGATGACAGAAAAGGACGTCCGGCTTAAACAAGTTCGGTGAACTGAAAGGGACTGCTGCACCCAGCGTAAATTACGCTTTGTGCGCAGTCCCGATTATTGTGTCCGGAAGCCGGAAAAACTGGTATAATATAAAAAGTTACGAGAAAAAATGAGAGAACGATAGAGAACGATCATGAGAATAGTCTTTTACCAGATTTTTTATATCTAATAAGCTCGGAATTGTGTTTTGATATAAAAAATCTTCCGAAACGAGAATAATTATTAATTAGCGTGTATAAAAATAGAAGAAATCGGCTGTTTTTGACTGAAGTCAAGACGAAAAGGCGGATTTCGCCGCATAAATATTTGTTCAGGTGGAAAGTTATAAGTTGTTTTATATTTTTTAGTCATTTTTTATCGATTTGAAATAAAAAAATGGTGAAAAAACCGACCGCCGCGGCCGCGTGTGGAAATCAAGCATTATATAAAGGAAGGAACTCTCGACCGGCTGTTGGATGAGTTATTCGGGGAAGATGTATGCTGAAGTTTCCGGGTGAACATAGCTATTTACAGGAGGAAATCGTGAGAAAAAGAATTACCGAATCATCAGTCGTATTGTCAGCCACATTAACCGTTGTAGTATTGGTCGTATTACTGTTTGTCTGCGTTTTAGGTCTGACCGGGTGCGAAAAGGCAAAGATACCGGTCAGGGTTTTGATACTTCCGGCCTTTGAGGTGGGCAAAATGTCTGGTGATTTTCCCGGCGAGGCGCAGTATTATTATGAGGAATATCTTAAGGGCGGAAAAGAGTATACGATTCCAGGAGGTTCTGGCAATACAAAGCTGTATCTGAAAGACGGCGTCGCGCTTTGTCTGCTCGGGCAGGGTAAAGTGAGTGCCGCGCTTAATACGGACGCGGTTCTGGCGGATGATCGTTTTGACTTCTCTAATACGTATTTCCTCTTAACGGGCTGCGCGGGCTCCGCGGAAGGCTACGGCATTATGGGCGATGTGTACGTAATTTCATCGACTGTCGATTACGATCTCGGTCATCATGCAGATTCGAGAGAAATGGAAAATGACAGCCGGGCAACATGGTTTCACGACAAAGACTTTGACAACAATGCGGTGATCCGGCTCAACGCGGGACTTACCGGACGGGTGTATGATCTGGTGAAAAATGTGAAGCTTGAAACGACCGGCCGCACCGTTAAATATCTCAGGACAAATTTCCCCGGTGAAAAATGGGCAAATCGTCAGCCAAAGGTTCTGATGGGCACGTCCGTTACAGGCGATGATTTCTGGAAAGGCAAGTATGATCATCTGAACGCATTGAAAATGATTAAGACCTATCGTTGTCCTGATCCATATGCCGCCACGGAGATGGAAGACATCGCGGCCGCGACGTCTCTGAAGAATCATGGAATGCTTGATCGGCTGATTATTTTGCGCGACAGCGTGAATATGGATGTCTTTGCCAAAGACAGCAGCCCGGAAAAGCTTTGGGGCGCAAAGACTGATGACGACCTCGCCTCCGATTCCAGTGAGGAATCCGTCGATATTTTCGCGACGGCAATGAAGAATAATTTTAAAGTCGGGAAAAAGGTGATTCGGGCGATTCTGGACAATAAGCTCCGGTGATTCCGGCCGGCTCTGGATAGCCAGTACTGTTGATGCCGGGGACACAGATTGTTTGGTGAAAAACCTCGGATTGTTGTTTGAAGTCCTGAAAACGGGACACGTAG
Source organism: uncultured Eubacteriales bacterium (assembly GCA_900318155.1). Classification (GTDB taxonomy): domain Bacteria; phylum Bacillota; class Clostridia; order Peptostreptococcales; family Anaerovoracaceae; genus Aminicella. The sequence continues at coordinate 794 of ONJN01000206.1, read as the reverse complement.
ATTATTATAATAGTACGATTACAATAATCGTATCACTGTAGTATTCGACAATATAGGGAGAAGTTTGTTATGAGTGAAACATACCAGCCGCCGTTTCATATGACAGAGGAAATCACAAATCTGATTGTTGAAATCGGGCAGTATGTAGGAGCCATTACGATGTATGAAGCGATGTATCAGAATCCGGTGCTTCGGGGAGAAAACCGGATTCGGTCGATTTATTCATCACTCGCAATCGAGCAGAATACATTGTCGCTGGATCAGGTCAGTGATGTCATCGGTGGAAAGAGGGTGTTAGGGCCGCCTCAGGATATCCGCGAGGTTAAGAATGCCTACAAAGCATATGAATATATCTCTGGTCTTGATCCTTATAGTGTAAAGGATCTTCTTCTTGCCCACAGACTCATGATGGAAGGGCTTGTAAAAGAAGCGGGGATGTTCCGCAGCGGAAACGTCGGTGTCTATGACGGGGACCGGCTCATACACGCCGGAACTCCGTCCCGGTACGTGCCGGAACTTGTTGCGCAGCTGATGGCATGGCTGAAGAAGTCAAAGTATCATCCGCTGGTCAAAAGCTGCATCTTTCATTATGAGTTTGAATTCATCCATCCGTTCGCGGATGGCAACGGACGGATCGGCCGGCTCTGGCAGTCGCTGATTCTTCAGAAATGGAATGACATTTTCACGTGGCTGCCGGTTGAAACACTAGTTCATGAGAACCAGGAAGAGTATTACAGGGTGCTAAAGCTGGCGGATAATGCTGCAGATTCTACGGAATTTGTTGCGTTTATGCT
>ONJN01000076.1 GCA_900318155.1 uncultured Eubacteriales bacterium | reverse complement strand
TCTTTCTTATACTCCAAAAACCGGTCTTCTTCAATGGCTTTGCGTATGTTTGCCATCATTCTGATCAGGAAATACAGATTGTGCGTGGACAGCAGCATCGCAGACATCCATTCGCCGGCTTTGAACATGTGGCGCAGATACGCCCGGCTGTAATTTCTGCAGGTGTAGCAGCCGCATTCCGGATCGAGCGGGCCGAAATCCCGCTCAAAACGCGCGTTCTTTATGTGCAGCCGGCCATGCGAGGTCGTCGCCATCCCGTGACGCGCGATGCGTGTCGGTTCCACACAGTCGCACATATCGATCCCGCGCTCGACAGCTTCAAACAGATAATCCGGTGTGCCGACGCCCATCAGATAACGAGGCTTTTCCGCCGGCAGTTCATCGACGCAGCTGTCCAGGACATCAAGCATAAGTTCCTTCGGTTCGCCGACTGAAAGCCCTCCGATCGCGTATCCAGGCAGGTCGAGATCAACAATCCGCCGGGCGCTTTCCTTCCGAAGATCCGGATACATGCCCCCCTGCATTATCCCGAAAAGCGCCTGTTTCTCCGTATTCACATGTGCTTCCTTACAGCGTTCCAGCCACCGGCAGGTTCTAAGCATAGAATCTTCAATGTATGAACGATCAGCCGGGTACGGCGCGCATTCATCAAAGGCCATCATGATGTCGGAGCCAAGCGAAGTCTGAACTTCGATCGACTTCTCCGGAGAGATCATGTGGCGCGACCCGTCAATATGGCTCTGAAAGGAAACGCCCTCCTCCGTGATTTTTCTGAGCTGCCCGAGCGAAAAGACCTGAAAACCGCCGCTGTCCGTAAGAATCGCGCGGTCCCAGTTCATGTATTTATGCAGGCCGCCGGCCTCTCGGATGATTTCGTGACCAGGTCGAAGGTAAAGATGATAGGTGTTCGACAAAATGACTTCGGCGCCCATTTCTTTTACCTGTTCTGGCAGCATCGTCTTTACGGCTGCCTGTGTACCGACCGGCATGAACACCGGCGTCTGGATATCGCCGTGCGGCGTGTGCAGAATCCCGCGCCGGGCGCCGGTCTTTTTGTCCTTTTTTATAAATTCGTATGTAACTGCTGGCATAAAACCTCCTTACAGATCAGGATCGACTCCGTTCAGAATCTGGCGATCATTTAATATTCAGGCCTGAAATTGTTCGATGATCAGAATCTGACAAACGTTTGATTTCGGGGTCATACTATAATCATCGCATCCCCGTAACTGAAAAATCTGTATTTTTCCCGGACGGCCTCCCGGTATGCTTCCAGAATCTGCTCCCGATTATATAATGATGAAACAAGCATAATGAGCGTAGATTTCGGCAGATGAAAATTGGTGATCAAAGACTCCACGATCTTCCATTCATAACCCGGGTAGATGAAAATGCCGGTACTCCCGCTTCCGGCACGGACAAAGTATTTCCCCTCTGTTTCATCAAACTGCGCCGCGCTTTCCAGCGTCCTGGCCGACGTGGTTCCAACGGAAATAACGCGGCCGACGCCCCGAACAGTATCATTGATGATCTCTGCGGCCTCCTGACTGATCGAGTATTCTTCAAAGTGCATCGTATGGTCTTCAACATTTTCGCATTTTACCGGCCGGAATGTGCCGATGCCGACATGGAGCGTGAGATACGCGAGTCGGACTCCTTTGTCCGCGGCCTTTTTCAGCAGTTCTTCCGTGAAGTGGAGTCCTGCGGTCGGCGCCGCGACGGAACCGTCCGTGTGTGCATAGACCGTCTGGTAAGTATCTTTATCCTCTTCCGTACTTTCACGCCCGATGTACGGCGGAAGCGGCATTTTTCCCAGTTCTTCCAGCCGCTCCATGAATATCCCGTCATATTTAAATCGGACAAGGCGCGTTCCGCCTTTGCCGTAGTCGATGATTTCCGCGTTCAGCTTTCCATTGCCGAAGGAAACCCGGTCTCCGGGCTTCAGACGCCGCCCCGGCCGGACCAGCGTTTCCCAGACGTCGCCCCCGACACGGCGGCTAAGCAAAAATTCAATGCGTGCGCCGGTCGGAACTTTCAGCCCGAAAAGCCGCGCGGGAATAACTCTGGAATCGTTCATGACCAGGCAGTCACCCGGATTCAGATAATCCAGGATGTCGTGAAAACGGCGGTGGGTGATCGTTTGTTTTTCCCGCTCCAGCACCATCAGGCGGCAGGCGTCCCGCTGCTGAGACGGTCTCTGCGCAATCAGCTCTTCCGGAAGCTGATAATCAAAATCTTCTACTCTCATTGATCTTCCCCGTTTTCCTTTTGTCCGCTGATTTCATCCAGATTCAGCGCGATTTGTTCTTTCTTTTCTGTAAATGTCAGACCCAGGTGGTCGCAGGCGGCCTTTGTCACCATACGCCCCTTCTGCGTCCTGTAAAGAAGGCCGCTCTGGATCAGATACGGTTCATAGGCATCTTCGATCGTGATGCGTTCCTCCCCGATCGAGGCCGCTATCGTGTCGATCCCGACCGGCCCCCCGTCAAAGCGTTCAATAATCGTCTGCAGGATGTCGCGGTCGAGTTTTTCCAGGCCAAGCTCGTCGACGCCGAGCGCGTCCATAGCGGTTCTCGCGATTTCTGAGTTAATGCGGCCGTCACCTTTGACCTGCGAAAAATCGCGGATTCTTTTCAGGAGTCGGTTCGCGATACGCGGTGTGCCGCGCGAACATTTCGCGACCTGAAAAACCGCGTCCTCATCGATTTCAACCCCCATGACGTACGAGGATCTTCGCACAATTTCCGAAAGCTCTTCCGGCGTATACAGTTCAAACTTGCTGATTACGCCAAAGCGGTCCCGGAGCGGCGCGGAAAGGCTGCCGGCGCGGGTCGTGGCGCCGATCAGCGTAAAGCGCGCGATGTCGAGACGGATCGAACGCGCGGAAGGACCTTTGCCGATAATGATGTCCAGCGCGTAATCTTCCATCGCTGAATACAGCACCTCTTCCACCGCGCGGTTCATACGATGAATTTCGTCGATAAAAAGCACGTCGTTGTCATTCAGGTTGGTCAGAATCGCCGCGAGGTCACCCGCTCTCCCGATCGCGGGACCTGAAGTGACCCTGATCTCAACACCGAGTTCGTTGGCGATGATGCCGGCAAGCGTTGTCTTGCCCAGCCCCGGCGGTCCGTAAAACAACACATGATCAAGCGGCTCTCCTCTGAGGCGGGCCGCTTCGATAAATACTCTCAGATTATCTTTGACTGTCGGCTGGCCGAGAAAATCGTCGAGATACTGCGGCCGAAGTGATTTCTCCCGCAGTGCTTCATCTTCTGTCGCCGATGCCTGTGTAATTCTTTCTTCTTTCATCAGTGATCCCCTTTGTCCATCAAATCATGCCGCGCAGCGCAAGCCGGATATAATCCTCGCTCGTGAGCCCTTCATCTTTGACCTTTCTGACCGCATCCGCAGCTTCGCCCCGTGTGTATCCCAGGGAAACGAGCGCTTCGACCGCAGTTTTCCGCTCATCGCCGGACGCGTCCGCGCCCGGGATTTCTTCCGTTTCCACGCTTTCACCGGTATCGACAAAGTCGACCTTATCTTTCAGATCAAGGATGATTCTCTGCGCTGTTCTGGCGCCGACTCCGCTGGCAGCGGTCAGCGCTTTGCTGTTTCCTGCCGCGATGGCCTTTTTCAACTCATTGACCGGCAGAATCCCCATGATCGCGAGGCCGGCTTTTGCGCCTACGCCGTTGACCGTTAAAAGCAGCCGGAACAGCTCCAGTTCTTCCAGGCTGCTGAATCCGTACAGACTCATGTCATCTTCCCGTACCGTCATCAGCGTAAATACTTTTACCTCATCGCCCTCCCGGTGTTTATACAGTTGTGAATTTGCGGGGATCGCGGCCAGGAAGCCGATGCCCGCGTCGGTTTCTATAATTATGGTGCCGTCTGTCTGCGGATAAAAACGTCCATTCAGATATCTTATCATTTCTAAATTCCTTTTCTGATTTTAAAACCCTTTGGCAGTTCGCCTTTCAACAGTTCCTGAAGCCGCTCGTTCTGCTTTCTTCCAAGCCGGGAGTGTCCGTGGCAGATCGCGGCGGCGGCAGCATCGGCCGCGTCATCCGGGCGCGGGCTTTTTTCAAGGTTTAGAATGGCTTTAACCATCGCCTGAACCTGCTTTTTATCCGCCCGTCCGTATCCAACCAGCGCCTGCTTGATCTGAAGAGGCGTATATTCGCTGACTTCCAGCCCGGAATTGACACAGGCCAGCATGGCCACGCCGCGCGCTTCCCCGACGCCGATGGCGGTCTTGGCGTTCGTGTTGAAAAACAGTTCCTCAATCCCGGCTTCCCCGGGCTTATATTGTCCGATGATCGCGAGCAGCTCCGCATACAGATGCTGCAGCCTGAGCGACATGGGAACACCGGCGTCTGTGGTAACCACGCCGTAATCCACTGCCTTAAAATGATTCCCTTCCAGATCCAGCACCGCCCATCCCATGATGGCGTATCCCGGATCAATTCCGATGATCCGCATCTCTTCCTCCTGTATAAAAACAATCTTAATCATCACTATAACATAAGAACGTGTGTTTTGCCAGCCACCGCAGTCCTTTTGACAAAGGGATCAAAGAAATAGTTTTTCCTCTTACTTTTATTTATTCATTTCTATTTATATATATGGTATAATTTATGTATATTTATAAATGGAAATCCAAGAGGAGTACAGCATGCGTTATTCAAGACAAAATAAAATATTAGAACTAATCAGCAAGCATGAAATTGAAACACAGGACAAACTGGCTTCAATGCTTAGAGAAGAAGGCTATGAAGTGACTCAGGCGACCATTTCCAGAGACATTAAGGAACTCCAGCTGATCAAGGTTCTCTCGGCTTCCGGGAAGTATAAATATGCAGTCAGTAAAAGACCGGATGCACCGATTTCAGATCGCTTTGTGAAAATTTTCAAGGAAACCGTCATCTCATTTTCCTTTGTTAAGAATCTGATTTTGGTGAAAACGCTGTCCGGATGCGGGAGCGCTGCGGCGGAAGCCATTGACAACATCGGGATTCTGCATATCGCCGGTACGGTTGCCGGAGATAATACTCTTTTAGTTGTCGCGGACGATGATGATAACGTTGAAGAGATTCTCGATATATTCAACAGTATGCTGACTGCAAAAAAACAAGATAGCTGATTATTATGATCGATCACATTAGTATAAAAGATTTTGCAATTATTAAGAATACGGAAATCGATTTCGAGGAAGGTCTGAACGTGATCACCGGTGAAACCGGTTCCGGCAAGTCGATTGTGATTGAAGCAATGAGCCTGGCGCTGGGAAACCGCGCCGATTCTTCCTTTGTCCGCCACGGAGCGGAAAAGGCTCGTGTGCAGCTGCAGGCAGAGGTCAGCGGCCGGGAGTTTCTCATTTCCCGTGAAGTGTCAGCGGCCGGCAAAAATATCTGCAAAATAAACGATGAGCTGGTAACACGGAAATCGGTGTCGGAAGCGGCTCGCCTGATCGCGGACATCCACGGCCAGTACGACAACCAGATCCTGCTCGATCCCGACAATCACCTCGAACTGGTCGACCGCTTCCATCACACGCACATTGACCCTGTAAAAAAAGAATTCTCCGAAATTTTCCGGCAATATAAAGCGGCCCGCTCAAAGCTCAATGAGCGAATCCGCGTTGAGCGGGAAAACAGGAAAAAACTTGATTTTCAGAAATTTGAAGTTAATGAAATCAATGATGCCGCGCTGAAACCCGGCGAAGACAGCGACCTTGAGGAAAGAATCACAGTCCTGCGCAACAGTGAAAAGATCTACAAAGCGATTCACAACGCGGAGGAACTGCTTTCCGCCAATGAGAATGATATTCTCACTCAGCTTGGTGAAATCAGCCGCTCGCTTCAGTCGGTCAGCACTTTTTCTTCAGAGCTTTCCGCGATTTCCCGCGACTTTGACAACATTCTTTACGAGCTGCAGGATCTGACAGGCCGTGTCCAGGCGGCCTCGGCGGAAACCAGCTACGAGCCCGGGGAAATCGACCGCGCAATCAGCCGGATGGATCTGATCGATCACTTAAAAAGTAAATACGGAAAAAGCATTGAAGAAATCCTCGATCACCGTGACCGGGTCGCGTCTGATCTGGAGCGATCCGGGAACTTTGCAGAAGAGAAAGCCGCGCTGGAAAAAGAGACAAAGGAACTCCTTGAAGAACTGAAAGAAAAGACAAAAGCCCTTACCTTCGCCCGTACGCAGAGCGCGGCGCAGCTGGCAGAAGCGGTGGAAAACGAACTGCACGAGCTGAATTTTAATAATGCCCGCTTTGAAATCAATATTCGGAAAGCTGCGGCGATTTCCTCATCAGGCGGTGACGACTGTGAGATACTGATCAGTACCAATAAGGGCGAACCGCCGAAACCACTGGCAAAAACCGCTTCCGGCGGTGAAATTTCCAGGATCATGCTGGCGATAAAAAACATTACCGGCAGTTACGACCATATTCCGACGTTCATTTTTGATGAGATCGATACCGGAATCAGCGGTATAACAGCCAGCGTCGTGGCCCGGAAACTGAAAGAGATTGCCCGACACCACCAGGTGATCTGCATCACCCACCTGCCCCAGATCGCGGCAGCCGGCGATGCCAACTTCCGAATTGAAAAATCATCTGATGAAGAAACAACCTACACCAGGGTAACCCGCCTGAGCCCGGACGAAAAAACAGACGAGATCGCCCGCCTGCTCGGTGGTGACAAGGTCACGGAGACCACGCGCCGGAGCGCGAATGAACTGATCTCTTCGTATTAACTGATCTTTTAGAATAAATACTCAGGGGCAGCGTGTCAGTCTGATATGCTTCCTCAAGCAGAACACTATAAAAAACCTGCTTGGGGCAGCACACCAGTCTTCTCACCTGCCCCGTTCCTGTCATTAAAATCGATGAACTGCCGTCAGATCGACGCAATAAAAAGCTCCAGCGCCGTCCGTGGATCCAGCAGACCGCTCACGATACTGACGTTCGTCTCGTAGATCCGGGACAGCATTTCCCGCAGCTTTCTTTGTGAATATCTCTTTGCATATCCATAAGCTTTTTTTAATCTGTATTCATTGATCTTTGTATATTTTTTCATCTCTGGAATCGTCATCGTGCCGTCCGGTGATTCACTGAATTCTTTAACCTCCAGCATCAGCTCGACCTGCGAAACAATCGATCCGACAATCGCCAGCGCCTCGGAACTGTCCGCAGTTAACCGATTATGCAGGATTTCGAATGCTTTAGTCTTATTATTCCCACTGATCCCGTCAATAAGATCGAAAATGAATTTATCCCGGTCACCCGCGACCGTAACGGCAATGTCTTCTTCAGTAATATAGCCGCCCTCTGCGTGCGCAACGATCTTAAAAAGATCATTCTCAAAATTATGCAGCCGGTATTCACTTTCACGATTGAAATAACCGGTCTCATGAATCAGAAAATCCATTTCCCGCCGCCCGATTTGAAATCCGGCCGCCCGGAATCGTTTATTGGCAAAAGATGCCAGTTCACGTTCGTTCAAGGGCCCGAATTCGTAATACGACCCCTTTTTCTTTATCGTTTTCACCAGCCCTGACCGCGCGTTTATGTTTTCCGCCGATAAAACCAGTACCGTACTCGGGTTGGGATCGGCGCAATACCGATTCAGAATCTCCAGATCCGACTCCGAATACCCTTTAACCGGCTTACTCTGCGACAAAGGAAGAAAATCCGGAACCCAGACCACCCTTTTCTCTGACATCAGTGAAAAAGTCTCGCAGCTTTTCACAATATCCTCCGCCCCGGCGGACCCCTCGTCCAGAACCTGGTAATCGACCACTTCCATGCCAGGCTTAACAAAGGCTTTCTTTACGTTGTTTACCGCCCAGCGGATCAGATATTCCTCCTCACCGTACATCATGACGACGCTGCCCATCTTTCCGTTCTTCAGTTCCTCCAGAAATGTTTTGAAATTTCTTGTCTGTTTTTTAGATTTTCTATATGTTGCCATTAATTGATCTCTTTCCGATTATTTTCGATTCCTGTAAGCCTGTCTGCAGCAGCGCAGCCAGGCTCGCACGGTATCTGTACACACCAGCCCATTTAATAAAATGCCGGAAAACTGTCCGCCCCGGATCCGTACAGGCACCGTCATGACCCGTCCCGCTGTTTATTGGTGCAGACACGCAGCTTGCCGTTGTCAATGATAACGCCGATCGCGCCGTCCAGGTCAGTCCTGTAAACCGGGATGCCTTTCGATTCCAGCCGGCCGAGGGCTTCCTTTGTCGGATGACCGAATGTATTGCGCGCCCCCACGCCGATCAGCGCGAGCTTCGGCGAAACCGCCTCAAGAAACGCGTCACTCGTACTGTATTTGCTGCCGTGATGCGCGACCTTCAAAATATCGCATTTCAACGTGTCGGTTCCATCATACTTCCTGATCAATGCATCTTCACCCTCAGTTGAAATATCACCGGTCACCAGAATCGTTACGCCATCTTTAAAAATTTTAAAAATCAGGCTGTTCTTATTCTCGTCGTCGGTATCCGGATCCTGCTCTTCAGGCCAGAGAATGTCAATACTGCAATTCCCGGAAATGACATATCGGTCGCCTGCTTTCCCCTTTGTAAGAAGCTTCTTCACCGGAAAGCATTCACTCAGTTCCTTCAGACCCAGGTAATGATCGGTATGCAGATGCGTAGCGCAGGCCAGATCCACATCCGTGATCCTGTTCTTCAGCAGATACGGTTTCAGCGTTTTCTTTCCTATATTATAATCCGTACTGCCGCCGCCATCAAATAAAAGATCCGTGTGCCGGCCGTCCTTCACATGCAGGCAGTCGCCCTGTCCGACATCGGTCATGACGATCTGTGCTTTGTCAAAGGGCGTCCGGTCTGTCGTAAAAGAAACCGCGCTGAAAAGAAAAACCGCCAGAAAACACTTTAACAGAAGCTCGTATTTCCTTCGCCTGAAATAAATCTGAAAAAATTCTGACACAGAAAAGAATGCCACCCCGTAAAACAGAATAATCAGCCAGAGCGGCGGCGACGGCACCGACAAAGAAAACACGCCGCCATGCGACAACAGCCCGTTCACCCTGATCAGAAGCCCTGTCAGCCCTCCCAGCACCGCCTCCGCCAAATGAAACAGAGCAGACAAAGGCAGCAATGCAGATAAAGAAAACAGCGTGATCGCCGCTATTCCCGCCGGCACCAGAAACGACAGAATATAAACCACCGGAATATTGCAGAGGATCGCCAGCAGCGGAATGTTATTGAACATGTACATCGTGTACGGAACGATGCCGATCTGCACCGCCAGCATCGCCGAAAGATTCTCCGGCAGTTTCCTCGCCAAAAACGGCTGGAAAAAAGAAATCGACGCCACAGCGAGAAATGACATCTGAAAAGAAGCACTGTACACGGTGTGCGGATTCCGAACGAGAAGAATGATCGCGATCAGCCCGAGTGAGGTCAAAAGGTCGCTGCGCCGGTCCATGCTGTTTCCAGCCGTCACGATCAGCACGAGCAGCACCGCCCGCGTCACGGAAATCGACCAGAGTGTGATCGTCCCGTAAAAAAACAGGAAAAGAATGAATCCGGCCGTTATCAGCGTGGATTTCCGCTTTTTAATGATCATCCGGTAAAGCCCGTAAATGACGCCGACATGAAGCCCGCTGACCGCAAGAACATGCGCCGTGCCGTTCGCTCTGAAATCATCCTGCAGTTCTTCATCCATCGACTGGGTATCCCCGAACAAAACGCCGCGAATGAGCGATTTAATCTCATCACTGCATGACAGGCTGTCCAGGAAGCGCTCACGAAAAATACTGATTTTTCCCTTATATTTTAATAATCCGCCGGCCGGTCGTTCCAATACTTCAAAGGTTTTCACTGACACCGTATGACCGATACCGCGCGAACGGAGATAATTCCGGTAGTCAAAACAACGCGGATTGCCGGCGGCATCCGGCTCCTGAAGACTGCCGGTGAAAGAAATCTCCCGTCCAATCAGAGACCCGGGACCGACAATCTTCTTATAGCAGGACACAATCACACGCTGTGTACGGTAAAGCCCTAAACCTGCCCGTCGGGCATCATAAAAATGTTCCGAATCTTCTGCCCCGACGCCTTCCCCCGCGTTTTTCCCGGCTCCAGCCCCGTTTCCGGCCTTTCCGCCGGCGTCTGCCGACAGAAGCACACATTCAAGTTTTATCTTTTCCTCATCACACTTCTCGATGTTCACGACCCGCGCGCGGACAAAGGACGCCCGTTCCGTGTCGAGTTTTTTTCCGGCATTGATTGAAAGGGTCTGCACCTCCATTAACATTCCGCCGATAACATATGCCGTCAGCAGAATACAGGCCCACTTTTTATCCAGACCGCTTTCAGGTATTTCCCGCATATAAATATAGAGCACAGCTACAGCCGCCGCGGCGGCCGCTGGAATCAGAAACAAAATGGGGCTGATCCCGATCAGTACGATCCCGGCTGTTAACACAACTGAAGTCAAAAATAATTTTCTTCTCATGGCACCATTTCAGATACCCGCTCACCATTACCCATTAAGATTATATACCAGAATTTACCATTTTTCAAGCAACTTTCATACCTTCTCCGTCACATTCTTTGAAAAAGCCGGCGATTGCGTTTTTTCTTAACTTAGCTTAATGAATATGGTATAATGGAAGAAATATTTTTTGACAGATGAAAAAATGACAATAACTTTACATACGGTGATTTATTATGAAGAAAAAACTATTTCAAACCAGCCGAAACAAGAGTAACAATGATCAGGAGTATTTTCTCGGAAATCAGAATAATTACAATTACGCAAAGAAAGCCCGGCATACCAGGAAGAAATCCAAGGTAAAGAATGTCTTATTAACCATTCTGTTTATCTTTCTTGCCATGTTTGTCGCCGGTATGATTTATACAATTTACACGATCCAGACTGCGCCGAAAATCGACGCAGATAATGTGTATTCAATCCTGAATGAGAATTCCACCATTTACGATTCCAAAAAGAAAGTGATAGATACGGTTTACACCGGCGAATACCGTAAAAAAGTCAAATATGAAGACCTGCCGGAAGATCTGATCAACGCCTACGTCGCGCTGGAGGATAAAACCTTCTGGAAACATCACGGCTTCAATATTGTCCGTATCCTAGGCGCCATCAAAGAATCCCTCACCTCCGGCGGGAACGTGAGCGGAACCAGTACGATTTCCCAGCAGCTTGCAAGAAACGTCTTCCTGAAGAAATCCATGTCGATCCACACGCTGAGAAGAAAAATCATTGAAGCATGGTACACAATTCAGATCGAGCGAAAAATGACAAAGAAAGAAATCATGGAAGCGTATCTGAATACAATCTACCTTGGTTTCAACAGTAACGGTGTCGAAGCGGCCTCGGAAGCATATTTTTCAAAGAAAGTCAAAGATCTGACTCTCGCGCAGTATGCAACACTGGCCTCGCTGCCGCAGTCGCCAACACAGTATGCGCCGGTTCAGCTTGTCAGCAACAACTCTGTAACCACAGACAGCGACAACATTCTCAAGAGATCTTCGCACGGAACCTATATTATCAACGACGTCGCAAAAAGCCGCAGAAACCTTTGTCTGAAACTGATGCGGGAGCAGGGATACATCAGCGATGTAGAATATACAGAGGCAATCAATACGAGCCTGAGGGAGATGCTGAAGCCGAAATTCAGCAACGGTCAGGCAAAGACCAATTACTTTACAGATTATGTCGTAGAAAAAGTAATCAAGGACCTCCAGAAGCAACAGGGACTCTCCTATCAGAACGCCTGGGATAAAGTGTATAAAGGCGGACTGAAGATTTATTCAACGCTTGATTCCGAGGCTCAGAAAGTCGTAAAAGCGGAATTCAAGGAAAACAGCAACTTCCCTAACCCTACGAATATCATCTACGATACTAAAGGGAATATTCTGAATACCGACGGAAACATCGTTCTTTACAACTACAATAACTTCTTTGACAAAAAGAAACGGTTTACGTTCAAAAAAAGTGAAATCAAAAAGAAAGACGACGGGTCACTCATACTTAAAAAAGGCAAACGCCTGAGGTTCTATAAGACCACTGCGAATAATGAAGTCGATTACAGTATCGAATTCCCTAAGCTGTACATCTGGAAAGAGGGCCACCTTTATTCAATTTCCGGCGGCTATATGACGATCCCGCAGAAATTCAAAGAAAAGACCAAGAACGGCAACATCAGGGTTTCCTCTGCTTACGTAAACAGTAAAGAAGGAAAAAAAGCGTTTATCTTCAATGAAAACGGCACAGTCAGCGTACCGGAGAAATATTACGTACTGAACCAGAAAGTCATCCAGCCGCAGGCAGCCATGACAATCATTGACAACTCCAACGGACAGGTAAAAGCGATGGTCGGCGGAAGAAAATCAAAAGGAAAACTGATCTACAACAGAGCGACCAGTACGCGTCAGCCGGGTTCTTCCATCAAACCGCTGGCTGTTTATTCCGCAGCACTCCAGCAGAGCGCACAGGAGGCTAAAAAAGGCAAATTGCATAATTTTGTCAATCATAACATTGATTCACAAGGTACCTTCGGCTGGGGAAACTATATAACAGCCGGGTCCCAGGTGATCGATGAACGCACGATTAACAACGGGCGTTACTGGCCGTCCAACTCGAACGGAGCATTCACCGGTCGTCAGACGCTGAGAACCGCACTGAAACAGTCGATCAATACCTGCGCGTATAAAATATTCATGCAGGTTGGAATGGATTACTCACTTAACACTGTGAAGAAATACGGTATTACTTCCCTTGTCACGGACGGAAGTGTAAACGACAAGAACGCGGCGGCGCTGGCACTCGGCGGTATGGTCAACGGCGTTTCAACGCTGGAAATGGCCAACGCGTACACCGTTTTCCCGAACAACGGAACCAAGACGGAGGAACCGATCTGCTACACAAAAGTAACTGACTCGGACGATGAAGTGCTCCTTAACTCGGACGACGTGGGAAGAAAAAGAGTTCTGAACGAAAGCGTCGCCTGGATCATGAAAGACATGCTTCAGGGTGTTGTCCAGGGCGGAACCGGTACCAACGCTGCGATCAACGGCATTGCTGTCGGCGGAAAGACCGGAACCACTAGTAATGAATATGATATCTGGTTTGACGGTTTTACGCCTTCCTATACGGCCGCGCTCTGGATCGGAAACGACATCAATATCCAGCTGACCAGTAAATCCGACGCAGCGGCTGCGCTCTGGGGCCGGATCATGTCACAGATCCCGAACGCATTAAAAGGAACCTATAAATACATGCCGGAATCCGTAGAGATCCACGACAGAGAGTATTTTGCGCCGGGTACATACGGAGGAACGACGTATTACAATTATAATGACAAAGACAAAAATAACAAAAACAACAATAATACTTCGAATAACGGCACTAACAACTATTATCAGAATAATAACCGTACCAATACGTATGGCAACGGCGGCGGTTACGGCAACAATGGCGGCAACGGGTACAACAACGGCGGCGGTTACGG
>ONJN01000116.1 GCA_900318155.1 uncultured Eubacteriales bacterium | reverse complement strand
TTGTGCAGTTAATCTTTCGCAAATAGACTTAAAAAAGCCGAGTATTAAAAATCCATTGTTAAATCATAATACTCCAAGTACAATAAAATAGTAACCATAAAGTGAGGAGATATCACGATAATGGAAAATAAAGAGCAGCCGGCAAACACAAATATTGCAGATGCGGAAGCAGAAAAAGAATCTATGAATAAGTCTGCTGAAGAATCCTCGAATAATTATTCTGAAGAAACCCCGAATGATTATTCTAAAGAAACCTCGAATGATTATTCCGAAGATACTTCGAATGAATATTCTATAGAAGAAGCCTCGGAGAACGACAGACGGCGCCGCGAAAGAGCGGAGCAGAACCGCAGAAAACGAGCGAAGGAGCTCCGGAAAAAGATGATGATTGCCGGGGCGGCGTTGCTGGCGCTGCTTCTGATTATTGGTATTTCCCGAGCGATTGCCCATGCAAGGGAGAAACGGCGGCAGGCGGAGCTTGCGAAAGAGGCGGAAGCAAAAGCTGCAGCGGCGCAGGCGACGCCGGAGCCGGACCGGTGGGGAGAGAGCATCACGATACTCGGCGCGGGGGACAATCTTATCCACCGGCAGATCTACGAGAATGCCCGCAAGGACGGTACATACGATTTTAATCCATACTATGTGCACGTAAAGGATCTGGTGGAGGCAGCGGATATCGCTACGATCAATCAGGAGACGCCGCTCGCGTCGGATCTTTATGATCTGTCCACATACCCTAAATTCAACACGCCCAAGCAGGCGGGGCAGGCTCTGATCGATACCGGATTTGACATCATTAATATCGGAAATAATCATTGCTACGATATGGGGGACAAAGGCGCGGCGATCACGAAGAAGTTCTTTGATAACAGAGATATTCCGACAGTGGGGATTTATTACGGATATGAGGATATTTTTAATATCCGGGTGGTAGAGAAGAACGGTATTAAGGTCGCTTTCGTAAGCTTTTTGGAGTTTGTGAACGGAGATCCGGACAATGAAACAACGGAGATCGTCTGGCTGGATGACAGAAAAACGGTCTCGAAGAACATTGCAGCGGCGCGGGAAGTCGCGGACGTCGTGGTCGCGCATGTGCATTGGGGAGAAGAGCTGACATTTGATCTGACGGATAAACAGAAGGAGATGGGCCAGTTCCTTGTGGACGAAGGGGTCGATATTATTTTCGGAAATCATCCCCACTGGCTGCAGGAGCTGACGGTCCTCACGAGAAGTTCGGATGGTCAGAAGTGCCCGGTTATTTATTCTCTGGGGAATTTCTTCAGCGGAATGGACCGACGTCCGGAGCTGATCACCGGATTATTGACGGTGACGGTCACGAAAAATCTGACAAAAGGGACTGTTGTTCCGACAGCGATGGAATTTACGCCGCTCATCACTCATTTTTCGACGCTTGAGAAAAAAGATATCGCAGTCTGGCCGCTCACGGAATACACCGAGGAAATGGCGGAGCAGAACGCTGTCAATGAGCTGCGCGGCGAGTTCAATCTGGAATACATCGACGGCGTCATCAAACCGCTGATTCCTGAGAAATACCTGGGTAAAAAAGGTGATCTGTAAAGAAAAGACTTCCGGACCATCTCCGGAAGCCTTTCTATCCGAGCGCCTGATGGGAATCGAACCCACCTATCCAGCTTGGGAAGCTGGTGTTCTACCGATGAACTACAGGCGCGAGCGCTTTTCGCTACGAGTTGCATTATAGCACTTTCATTTTTTAAATACAATATTGTTTCGTCACCGATTTAAAGTCCCGATTTATAGTCCTGTGAAATCGGGTATTTCAGCCCGGGAAAATGCCGGCACATTTGCCTTACTCCTGCATACGGAATTTAGCGCGTCAATTCACGCCGAATTAAAGACATCAGTTGAATGCCGGATGTAAAAATGGTAGACTAAAGGCATAAAATATACCATAAAAAAGGAGGACATCATGGTTATCATATATGCGTCGAACACCGGCTATACCGAAAAGTACGCCAAGATCCTTCAGGAAGATCTGAATATGCCGGCTTATCCGATGAACAATGTTCCGGATGTGCACAAAGGAAAAGATGTGATTTTCCTCGGCTGGCTGATGGCCGGAAATGTAATGGGATATCACAAAGCGAGCAAACTGTACAATGTAAAATGCGTAATCGGCGTCGGCATGACGCCCGAATCAGCGGAGCAGGCGGAATTTGTAAAAAGAAAAATCAATGCGCCGGCGGAAGT
>ONJN01000043.1 GCA_900318155.1 uncultured Eubacteriales bacterium | reverse complement strand
GATTGGCGCGAGCGACGCCGTCAACAGACGCCGGGAGCTTCAGCTCCTGAGAGCGTCGGTGGGGGATTGATACCCGCCACCGACGTTTGAAGACAGAACCCGCCGCCTTCGTAAAACGTAGAGGCGGGGGATATCCGGCGTCTGTTATAAACAGTTTTTTGAATCAGACAGAGCCGTTGTGCAGACAATGGCTCTGTTTTTCTTTATTGTAGGGCGCATGTCCATTGTGGATTTCGTCCTGAAGGTCGGCCTGACTTATGAAGCATAATCCAAGTTTACGATAATAAAATATCGAAACTCAAAATTATTAATTAAATATAAGATGTAGAGTATCGGATGAATCTGTTATAATATAAGAAACGATTTGACACTTTTTTATAAGGGGATGATTCCGCTGCGCAGCTTTCTGATGCTGATTTCAGATCACAACGATAATGACAGAACTGCGTGCGAATCTGAAATACGGGGAGGTTTAAAATGTCTTATATACAAGCGATTATACTCGGGCTGGTGCAGGGGCTGGCTGAATTTTTGCCGATCAGCAGTTCCGGACATCTGGCTCTTTTGCAGCATTTTTTCGGAATTCAGACAGACAAAGTCCTTTTATTCACCGTAATGCTCCATGTTGGTACACTGGTTTCAGTTTTTTTCATGTACTGGCGTGATATTATCGAGCTGATTAAAGCGTTTTGTCTGATGATCAAAGATTTATGTACAGGAAAAGGCGCAGGTCTTCAACAATATCCGATGAGGAAAATGGCCGTTATGATCATAGTTGCGACTATACCAACGGCGCTTATCGGGTTCCTCTTCAATGATTTCTTTGAAAGCCTTTACAGCCGGATCTTTATGATCGGAATAGGTTTTATTATTACAGGATTCTTCCTGTTTTTTTCGGAGAAACTGGCGTACGCCAGAAACGGCATCGAAAGAATGAATTACCGCAACTCGATTTTCATTGGCATCATGCAGGGGATCGCGATATACCCGGGGATTTCCCGATCCGGATCCACTTTGACTGGCGGGCTCTTTGTCGGGCTGAAGCGTGAGTTTGCGGTTCGTTTCGCATTTCTTATATCCATTCCATCAATCCTCGGCTCGGCACTCCTGGAACTTCCGAAGGCGCTTGACGCCGGCGTCGGTTCAGGAGGAATCGGACCGGTTATTACCGGCATGATTGTTGCAGCTGCCTGCGGCGTTCTTGCGATCAAAGCCGTTATTAAGCTGGTGATGAATCAGAAACTGAAATGGTTTTCATACTACGTATGGGCGCTGGGTACAGTCGTCATTATATACAGTATCGCTGCACATTGATTTCAGTAAGTAATTGAGAACGATTGGGGTAGACTTTTGGCTAAGAAAAAGAAAGAAAAGAAGAATAACGAAAAGAATACTGCAGGCAGTATGCAGGTTAATCTTGATCAGACAAAAACAACTGATACCGGGTCTGATTCGGGTAAGAAGAGCAGGAAAAAGGAGCCTTCGCCTGAGCAGCGGGCCCGGCGGGCAGAGATCAAAGCAATGCAGCAGAAGCGGGATGCATCGAAACGGACAAAAGACACGATCATGGGGCTGATCACGATCGCGATCGGAGTTTTTATTTTTGTCAGTGTACAGTTTCATGCAGCCGGTGAGTTCGGCAATGAACTGGGAATTATACTGAAGGGACTTTTCGGACTTCTCGGATGGATTTTCCCGTGGTACCTTGTGATTATGGGCGTTCTGTTTATGACACACCGAACAGTTCATGTTTCCAAAAAAGCGCTGTTGATTTCGTTTGTGCTGCTGCTGTTTTTATGTTCTCTTAATTCTGCTCGTTTTATTGACAGTTCAAATTTAATATTTACTATAGACAAGTTTTATCAGAACGGGACGACTCTTGAAGGGGGCGGCCTGTTCGGCATGCTCTCCGGGACTTTGATCGTGAAACTGCTCGGAAAAGCCGGTCTGGTCATCTTCTCGCTGACCTTTATCATAATATGCATTTTTCTGCTGCTTAATACGCCGCTCACCCGCTGGATCAACGACGTTAAGAATAAGCTGGAAGAAAAACGCCTGATCTCAGCCATGGAAGCAGCCAGAAGAGCAGAGGAACTGCGGGAAATGGAAGAAGCGGTCGCGGCAGAGCGAAAAGCAGAGATCGTCAAACGGTGGGAAGAGAAAACAAACTCCGGCACTATGTCGACGGCAGAGCCTGCCTCCACAACAACTTCTTATTATAGTGAAAAACCTTTGTCGGAAACGGAACGACGGAAAAGAGACAAAAGAAGCAGCGCTGATACTATGGATTACAGCAATCAGCTTAACGGAATCAGGCTGTTTAAGGCGGACGCCGGAAAGAAAAAAAAGAGTAATGTCTTTGAGTTTTTGAAAAATAACGATCCGTTTGCTGACAAAGGTGGTTCCGGAAAACCTACGTACGGCCTTGATAGTACGGAACGGACGGAATCAGACGGCAGTAAAGAAGAGCCGACGGACAAAGCAGAGACTGGATCCGACATACATGCGGATTCCGGGTCTGACGCGGCAAAGGAAGTCAGACCTTCAGTTAAGATCGCCGGTTACGGGCTGGAAGAAGCCACGACTGTATCGCCCGGCTACGGGCTGGGCACCGGGACTGATGACAAACTTTCGTCCGGGGTCGGGCTCGAGGAGGCGAGAGTTGTACCGGACGGATTCGGGCTGGACGGAGCATCTCCGGATTCAGTATCTGAGGAATCCGTGTCTTCGGATTCTGTTTCTTCGGAATCCGTATCTGATGATTCTTCTTCTGAGGAATCGCCAAAGGAAACAGAAGATATGCCGGCTCCGGGTGCTGATATTTATCGGGAACTGTATAATGCATTTAAGAGCCCGCCGCAGGCACGGGGCAATGATCCTGCCGGGATCAATTCAGGCAGCACTGGAACTGAGCGCAGCAACGCTTCCGGAGACCCGTTTGACGGCAATCAGGAAGAAAGAGCGGATTTTACTGCAGCATCAGGAATAAAACATTCGTCGCCCGGCAATAACGCATCTTCTTCAACTGAAGATCCATCGGCTGCGTCAGGTGCTTCATCGGCCGCGGACACGAACAAACCGGTGTATTCCTCGGAAAAGCCAAAGCTCGACGCCGTGACGGCCAGGAAGACGGCCTCAGAAGCGGCAGAGGGTCTGAAGACCAGCAGTGAGATCAAAATTCATTATAAAAAACCGGCGATTGACCTGCTGGACGAACCGATAAAAGTGGATACGACCGGCCTTGATCGGGAGCTTCGTGAAAAAGCACAGATTCTTGAAGATACGATGAAAAGCTTTAATGTCGACGCATACGTCACGCAGGTGACAAAGGGGCCGTCGGTCACCCGGTATGAGGTCCATCCGGGAACCGGCGTTAAAGTCAGCAGCATCGTGCGGCTGACAGACGACATCGCGCTGAATCTCAGGGCAAAGAATATCCGAATTGAAGCCCCGATCCCGGGCAAAGCCGCCGTTGGAATCGAAGTCGAGAATGAAAAGATCAACATGGTGAAAATCCGTGAAATCATCGATTCCAGAGCATTCAAAGAAGAAAAATCAAAAATTGCCTTTGCGCTCGGCAAAGACATTGCCGGAAATTCAATCGTCCCTGATCTGAAAGGAATGCCGCATCTTCTGATCGCCGGTTCTACTGGCTCCGGAAAGAGCGTCTGTATAAACAGCATCATCACGAGCATTATGTACAGGGCAGATCCGAGTGAAGTCAAACTGGTTCTGATCGACCCGAAGGTCGTTGAACTCGGAGATTACAACGGGATTCCGCACCTTCTGATCCCGGTTGTCACCGATCCTGCCAAAGCGGCCGCGGCACTTGCCTGGGCAGTCGTCGAGATGACCGATCGTTACAAGGCATTCGCCGACGCCAGCGTCCGCGATATCGCAGGATACAATAAAAAGATGCGAAGTGAAAACATGGAAGAATCAGTGATGCCTCAGGTCGTGATCATTATCGATGAGCTTGCCGACCTGATGATGGCCGCGCCGAAACAAGTCGAGGAATCGATCGTACGCCTCGCGCAGCTTGCCCGGGCGGCGGGCATGCACCTGATCGTTGCCACGCAGAGACCATCCGTTGATGTCATTACCGGACTGATCAAAGCAAATATTCCGTCGAGGATCGCCTTTGCCGTATCATCCCAGTACGATTCAAAGACGATACTGGACATGAACGGGGCGGAAAAACTGGTCGGAAAAGGCGACATGCTCTTTAAACCGCTCGGAAAAGGGAAACCGCTGCGTGTACAGGGCACATTTATTTCCGACGAAGAAATCCGCCGCGTGATCGACTTTGTCAAAGGGCAGAACCTTCAGCCGAAAAAAGCCGACGATGTTATAAATATGATTGAGAACAGGAACGGCCTCGGCCTGGATGACGAGGGCACCGACGAACTTCTGCCGGAGGCGATCGATTTTGTCGTTGATTCCGGAAAGGCATCGGTTTCCATGCTCCAGCGACGTTTCCGGATCGGCTACAACCGGGCAGCCAGCATTGTGGATATGATGGAAGAGCGCGGGATCGTCACACCGCAGGACGGAAGCCGGCCGCGTCAGGTCCTCGTGACAAAGGAAGACCTTCAGCCGGGCAGCGAAGAACAGCAGTTCGGCGCGGCGCAGTGAAACACACAGCGAAAGGTTAAATAAAAAGAGAGATAAAACCAGATGAAAGTATTTATTGACACCCTCGGGTGTATGAAAAATTTCAACGATTCAGAAATGGCCATGGGTATGCTGGAAGAGCACGGTCATAAAATCGCGGCGTCACCTGAAGATGCCGACGTAATCGTTGTCAATACCTGCGGGTTTATTGAAGACGCAAAAAAAGAATCGATCAGCGAAATTTTTGATATGGCGGAATATAAAAAAGACGGGAAAAAACTGATCGTTTCCGGATGCCTCGTGCAGCGCTATGCCGATGAACTTTTTGAAGAAATACCAGAAGTTGACGGCTTTATCGGAGTTAACGGCTACACGCAGCTACCGGACCTTCTGCGGAGCCTGGAGAAAAACGCAGGAGATCGGTTCCGAAAAGCGGAACCGGATCTGCTGAACGACATTGAAAAGGAAAGTAAAAAACGGCGCCTCCCGGATAATCCGTATTCCGCCTCGATCCGCATCGCGGAGGGCTGCGATAACTTCTGCAGCTACTGTGTTATTCCGGAGATTCGCGGCGGATACCGGAGCCGGTCAAAGGAAAGCCTCGTTGCTGAGGCGGAGCGGCTTGCGGAGGCCGGCTGCAAAGAGCTGATCGTAATCGCGCAGGACACGAGCTGTTACGGGACCGACCTGTACGGCCATTGTGAACTCCCGGATCTTCTTCACAGGTTTTGCGCAGTCGACGGGATTGAATGGATCCGCCTGATGTACTGCTATGAAGAAAATATCAGTAATGAACTGATCAAGACAATAAAAACAGAAGACAAAATCTGCCGCTACATTGATATCCCTCTTCAGCATTTCAGCGACAAAGTGCTCAGCGACATGAACCGCGGCTCCACTTCGAAATCGATCCTGAACACGCTGAACCGACTGCGGCAGGAGATACCCGGGATCCGCATCCGCACTACACTGATGGTTGGTTTCCCGGGAGAAACGGAAGAAAACTTCGAGGAGCTGATGGACTTTGTCCGCGCGCAGGAATTTGACCGTCTGGGCGCTTTTGCCTATTCAAGAGAAGAAGGGACTCCGGCCGCCGAAATGGATAATCAGATCCCGGAGGATCTCAAAGCCGCGCGGCTGGACGCTGTGATGTACACACAGATGGAAATATCGAACGCACTGAATTCACGAATGATCGGCAGCACAATGGATGTTCTGATTGATGAGGTCGACCGTGACGGATCCTATATCGGTCGAACCGAATTTGACGCGCCTGAAATCGATAATTCCGTAATTTTTTCTTCGCCGGTAAAACATGTTCCCGGTGAGATTGTTAAAGTAAAGATTCTGGATGCATTTGACTACGATCTGGAAGGCAGGGAGGTGTTTGAAAATGAATTTGCCTAATAAACTGACTATCGGAAGAGTGATCGCTGTTCCGGTCTTCATTGTTTTATATCTGAAGGAATTATATTTAGCGGCTCTGATCGTCTTTATTCTGGCGTCACTGACCGACCTGCTGGACGGAAAGATCGCGCGGAAATATAACCTGGTTACAAATTTTGGAAAGATCATGGATCCACTTGCCGATAAAATACTCGTATATTCAGCTTTTTGTCTGATGATCGGGGACAAAACGATACCGGCCTGGATGCTGATCGTTATCCTGGCCAGAGAGTTCACGATCGCCGGCATGAGAACGGTCGCCGCGGCGGAAGGGATTGTCATTGCCGCAGCTATGAGCGGAAAAATCAAAACCGTTCTGCAGATGATCGCCGTTCCGCTTCTGATCCTGATGCTGGCCGTCAAAGCGAATCCGGCTTTATACCAGCCGGTGTGGTTTGCAGCACAGATTTTCCTCTGGGCGTCGATGATCATGACAGTCTATTCCGGAATCGAGTATGTTGTGAAGAATATTCAGGTTTTCAAAGACAGAAATTAATATGAATGAATTGGAGATGATGAAATATGAAATGTGCAATTTTAAGTGTGGGAACCGAGCTCCTGATGGGGGAAATCACCGATACAAATGCAGTGTATCTTTCCAGACAGCTGAAAGAACTCGGACTGGACGTGCTTTACAGATATACTGTCGGCGATAACGATTCTCGTCTCACCGAAGTCCTCGAACTGGCTTTCAACGACGTGGACCTGGTCATTACGACCGGCGGGCTCGGACCGACGGACGACGACATGACAAAGGAAACTGTCACTGAATTCATGGGCGATCACCTTGTTGAACATAAAGAAACGGTCGACGCGCTGCGTGAAATCGAGGTCGAACGCAGACATCAGTTTTCTCAGAATAACTTTAAGCAGACATTCCTTCCGTCGCGCGCGGAAGTGTTTGCGACAGAGGCCGGCACCGCCCCGGGATTTGCGCTGGAAAAAGACGGAAAAATCGTGATCTGCATGCCGGGACCGCCTCGCGAAATGACCAATATGTTTGAAAAACGGGTGCGCCCATACCTGATGCAGTTCAAAGAAGGCGTCATTTACTCCAGAATTCTTAGACTTTTTGGTATGGGAGAATCCCGTGTCGAGTATGAGATCCACGATCTGATCGAAAAACAGACAGATCCGACGATCGCGACATACGCCAAGCCATGCGAGTGCTCGATCCGCATTGCTTCCAAGCGAAAAACAGAAGAAGAAGCTGCTGAAGCGGTGGATGAAGTAGTCACGCAGATCAAAGAAATCGTCGGCGAATATATCTTTGACGAGAATGACAAAGACCTCGTGAACGTAGTCGGCGAAAAACTCATCGCGAACGGAATCAGCATTTCCGCAGCAGAATCCTGCACCGGCGGAATGTTCGCGGAATACATGACGTCCGTTCCGGGAATTTCGGAAGTCTTTGAGCGCAGCATTGTCACGTACACTGAGCGGGCAAAGATGGAAGAACTCGGAGTCAAACAGGAAACGATCGACAAAGACACCGTCGTATCGGAAGATGTCGCGCGTGAAATGGTCGAAGGACTTTACGCAAAGACCGGAAGTGACATCTGCGTTTCCGTTACGGGGATCGCCGGACCAAGCGGCGGAACGCCGGAGAAACCGGTCGGCCTGATGTATGTCGGATGTCGCTATAAAGGAACGACCGTTGTGCAGGAGGTACTGACCATCAACTTCAGCCGTGAATGGAACCGGAAATACGGCACGATGACCATGCTGGACATGATCAATAAAATGCTTGACGGACGCGAGATACCGACAAATCACCGCCTGAAATAACCGGAACCGGAGATTCAGGGTCACTGCCGGAGGCTGATTTCATATCTGAAATCAACATTAAAGAACAAAAGATTGACAGAAAATGGCAATTATGATAGCATCGTAATTGCCATTTATTTACATTAATTATCTCTTTTGCATTCCGACCGACAAAGGACTTGACTAATCATTGAATTAATTGTAGAATGAATGTGAACATGCGTTCTTTTTATGGAGGTGGCCATGGCTAAGAAAAAAGAAACAGACGGCAGAGATGCGGCACTGGAAGCAGCTCTTGCAAAAATAGAAAAACAATTCGGTAAAGGATCCATCATGAAACTTGGAGAGAATCCGTCGATGGACATTGAAACGATTTCCACCGGCTCGATCAGCCTTGATCTTGCGACCGGCATAGGCGGCGTCCCAAAGGGACGGGTTATTGAGATCTACGGCCCGGAATCGTCCGGAAAAACAACGCTGGCGCTGCATATCGTAGCAGAGGCACAGAAGAATGGCGGAAAAGCGGCTTTTATCGATGCCGAACACGCGCTCGATCCGGCTTACGCCAGAAATCTGGGCGTTCAGATCGACGAACTTCTCGTATCGCAGCCGGATACCGGTGAACAGGCTCTGGAGATCTGCGATATGCTTGCGAGCAGCGGCGCGATCGATATTATCGTGATCGACTCGGTGGCAGCACTCGTCCCTAAAGCGGAAATTCAGGGCGAGATGGGAGATTCCCATGTCGGACTCCAGGCTCGTCTGATGTCACAGGCGCTCAGAAAACTGACCGGAACTGTCAATAAATCAAATACCTGCGTTGTGTTTATCAACCAGCTTCGTGAAAAAGTCGGAGTCATGTTCGGAAGCCCGGAGGTCACAACCGGCGGAAGGGCACTGAAATTCTACTCGACCATGCGTTTTGACGTGAGAAGGATCGAGACCATCAAGCAGGGTGACCAGATGCTTGGAAACAGAACCCGCGTAAAAATCGTAAAAAATAAAGTCGCGCCGCCTTTCAAGAAGGCGGAGTTCGACATCATGTACGGAAAAGGGATCTCGCTTGCCGGCGACGTACTCGACTGCGCCGTTGAAGCTGAAATCGTGCATAAGGCCGGATCCTGGTTCAGCTATGATGGCGACCGAATCGGTCAGGGAAGAGAGAATGTCAAGAATTATCTGGAGAATAATCCGGATATTCTGGCGGAGATCCACGCCAGACTTATGGATACGCTGCGTGAAAACGACGATCAGGAAGATGCCGGGAAAGATACAGCGGATATCGATGTGTCCGGAGAACATCTCCCGGAGGACTTCCCGGAAGATCTTGTGATCGACGATGACGGGGTAATCATTGAATAATCGTTGACAAGACTGCATCCATGTGGTAAACTGGCTAAGTTAGACCGCTCAGAACGGGTTTAAAAAAGCGAATGATCGCTGCCCTAAATGGCGAGACTGGATAAGAGGAGGTAATATCAGAATGTATGCAGTAATTGAAACCGGCGGTAAGCAGTACAAGGTTCAGAACGGTGATGTGATCACCATTGAAAAGCTGGGTGTTGAAGTTGGTGAAACCGTTGAATTTGACAAAGTTCTCGTATTAAGTGATGATCAGGGACTTCAGGTAGGTAAGCCTTATATTGACGGCGTTACCGTTGGAGCGGAAGTCGTTGAAAACGGCAGAGGTAAAAAAATCGTCATTTTCAAGTATAAGAACAAAAAAGACTACAGAAAGAAGCAGGGTCACAGACAGCCGTTCACAACTGTAGAGATTAAAACAATCGGCGGAGTCAGCGCTCCGGCAAAGGAAGAGCCGGTAACGGAAACTGCAGAAGAAGCTCCTGCGGAAGCAGATGCAGAATAATTATTGATTGTCATTCACTTAAGGAGGTGTAAGGTCCATGTCAAGTAAAAAAGGAGTAGGTAGTTCCAAAAACGGTCGTGAGTCCGAATCCAAACGTTTAGGCGTCAAGACGGGTGACGGTCAGTTTGTAACAGCAGGAAGCATCATCGTAAGACAGAGAGGCACCAAGATCCATCCGGGAAACAACGTAGGAATCGGTGGAGACGATACTCTGTTTGCCAAGATCGACGGGGCTGTTCATTTTGAAAGAAAGAACAAGACAAAGAAACAGGTAAGTGTATATCCTAAAGAAGCGTAACCTTTGTTTCTGAATAACTTTATAACGGAAATCACGAGCCTCTGCATTATGGAAATATTGTAGAGGTTCGTTTGTATTTTGACAACGGTGGAGGGCATAAATGAAAATGTTTGTGGACAGGGCGGTCATTACGATTCAGTCCGGAAAAGGCGGAAACGGCGCGGTGTCGTTCAGACGCGAACCTTTTGTCCCTGAAGGCGGACCGGATGGCGGCGACGGCGGCAGGGGCGGAGACATTGTCATACAGGCTGATAAAAATCTTCGCACCCTGATGGATTTCAAGTATAAAAAGAAATACGTGGCTGAGAATGGCCAGAATGGTATGAAAAGCAAGAAATACGGAAAATCGGGAAAAGATCTCGTGATTCGTGTTCCGCAGGGAACCGTTGTTATCGATCAGGAATCAGGGCTGGTTATGAAAGATCTGGTTGACGACGGGGAATCCTTTGTTGCGGCAAAAGGCGGCAAAGGCGGCAAAGGGAATACTCATTTCAAAAATTCCGTCCGTCAGGCGCCGAATTTCGCGGAAGCCGGGGACAAGGGAAAAGAGAGAACAGTCATACTGGAACTGAAAATGATCGCTGATGTCGGCCTGGTCGGTTTCCCGAATGTCGGTAAATCGAGTCTGCTCGCAGTTTCAACCAACTCAAAGCCGAAAATCGCCGATTACCATTTTACGACGCTGACGCCGAATCTGGGCGTTGTCAGCTTTTCGGACACGAGCTTTGTGATGGCAGACATCGCCGGCATCATTGAGGGCGCGCATCAGGGTCTCGGACTCGGACTTCATTTTCTTAAGCACATCGAACGAACTAAGGTACTGATCCACATCGTCGATGTTTCCGGGAGCGAGGGCCGGGAGCCGATCGAAGATTTTGATAAAATCAACAACGAGCTCGCTCTTTACGGTAAAAGAGTGATGGAAAAGCCGATGATCGTCGCCGCGAACAAGATCGATCTGATCGGCGAGGATGATCCAAAGTACCTCGATTTTAAGAAATATGCTGAAGATAAAGGATATAAAGTTTTTCCCATGTCTGCGCCGATCAATTACGGCGTGCGCGAGCTTCTGACAGAAGCGCTGCGGGAACTTAACCGAGTCGAAGCCGAGCCGCCGACAGAAGACGATATCGAGTACTTTGACTTTGAAAAAGACGATGTCGATCCGGATTACAGAAAAGTGAACGTCACAACAGAGGATGATGTCTTTGTCGTAACCGGCAAACAGCTGAATAAAATTTACGATTCGACCAACTTCAACGACCTTGGGTCACTTCGTTATTTATATAAATATGTAGAAAAAAGCGGCGCCGTCCAGAAAATGAAAGAGATGGGACTTGAAGAAGGAGACACGATCAGAATCTTTGACCTTGAATTTGAATATTTTGACGAATATTAGGCCAGGAGGAACAGAATGGCTGAATCAAAAAGACTGACTGAAAAAGAATGCTGGGAACTGTTGCGGAAGCACGGAACGCCCGGGCATGTAATACGGCACTGCTGCGCAGTCAGCGACGCGGCATCCAGGATCGCGGCGCAGATGATCGAACACGGGGTGCCGCTTGATCTGGAACTGATTCGGATGGCGGGACTTATTCACGATGTCGCAAGAACCAGCGACCATCATGAACAGGTCGGCGCGGATATTCTTGAAGATCTCGGTTACTATGACGAGGCAAAGATAGTCCGTGCGCACATGAGACATCGTTTTAACGACATCAGTGAAGTGACGGAAACCGACCTGATGTGCATCGGTGACCGTCTGGTTAAAGAAGACCGGTACGTTGGTCTGGATGAGCGCGTCGAATACCTGATCAACAAACCCGGAAAATCGCCGGAACGCACAGCGCGTCTTTTGATCGGAAAAGAGCAGACAAGAAAGTTTATGCAGGGCATTGAAGCGATCATTGGACGCACCATCGATTCGCTGTTTGTGCCGTCGCTTGATGAACTCCTTAAGCAGGTCGAGAAACCGGCGCGTTACATCGGTGGTGAGACTAATATGGTCGTAAAAGATCCGAACGATGTGGATGTCCGTTTCGCATTCGCCTTCCCTGATCTGTATGAAATCGGCATGTCCTATATGGGTATGCAGATTCTTTACGGCATTACCAATAAAAGCAGCGAAATTTACTGCGAACGGGTGTTCAGCCCGGCGCCGGACATGGAGGAGCTGATGAGGAAATATCATGTTCCTTTGTTCACGCTGGAAACGAAAACCCCGGTCAATAAAATGGATGCGGTCGGATTTACTCTGCAATATGAAATGTCATTTCCGACGATACTAAATATCCTGGAACTATCGGATATTCCGCTTCTGACAAAAGATCGCGGCGAAAACGATCCGATCGTAATGGCGGGCGGCCCGTGCGCGTTTAATCCGGAACCGCTTGCGGATTTCTTTGACTTCTTTATGGTTGGAGACGGTGAATTTCTGCTGCCGCAGGTCCTTAAGGAATATGGAAAGGCGAAAAAGAACGGTCTGAGCCGTCGGGATTACCTGAAACAGATCTCGCGGCTAACCGGTGTTTATGTTCCGCAGTTTTACGAACCGGTATATTATGACAGCGGAATCGTGAAAGAGTATAAAAAAACCTGGAACGGAGCACCGGATAAAGTGAAGAAGGCGCTGATTCCGGATCTTAAAGACGCCTGGTTTCCAACGGAAAACATTATCCCACTGATCGACGCGGTGCATGATCGTTCGGTCGTGGAAACATTCCGCGGCTGCACAAGAGGCTGTCGTTTTTGTCAGGCGGGCATGATTTACCGACCTGTACGTGAAAGAAGCATTGATACCATTATGGAAATCGCCCGGAAACAGCTGGGTAATACAGGGCACGACGAACTGTCGATCCTGTCTCTTTCCACAAGCGACTATTCAGATTTCGAAACACTGGCCACCGGCCTGATGAATTACTGCCGCGAGCACAATGTTTCTTTGTCACTGCCTTCACTTCGGCTTGACAGCTTTTCTTTCAATGTACTTGAGGAAATTCAGAAATATAAGAAATCCGGGCTGACTTTTGCCCCGGAGGCCGGCACACAGCATCTGAGGGATGTTATCAACAAAGGAATAACGGAAGACGACATCTTCAGCGCAGTCAGGCAGGCAATCGAACTCGGCTGGCGCCATATCAAATTCTATTTTATGGACGGGCTGCCGTGGGAGACGGACGAAGATCTTGACGGAATCCCGGCGATTGCGTCCGAAGTCACACGAATTTTCAAAGAATCGGGTGCCAAAGGACGTTTTAATGTGACCTGCAGTGTTTCGAATTTTGTTCCCAAATCGCACACTCCGTTCCAGTGGATGGGACAGGTCTCGACGGAAGAATTCAGACGCAAGCACATTTATCTTTCGGGCAAAATGAAAATGAAGGGCGTGCGTCTGACGTACCATGACGACGCAGTCAGCACATGCGAAGCGATCTTTGCGCGCGGTGACCGGCGGTGCGGTCAGCTGCTGATGACTCTCCACGAGGCGGGCTGTAAGCTGGATGCCTGGGGAGAGCATTTTAAGCGTGACGCGTGGGCAGAAGCGCTGAATCACTGGGAAATCGATTATCGCTTCTATACAGAACGAGAACGTCCTTACGATGAAGTACTGCCCTGGGATGTGATTGATTCCGGTGTGTCAAAAGAATTTTTGATCCGTGAATCAGAAAAGGCCCGGCGCGCGGAAGTCACGCCGGACTGCAGAAAGAAATGCGCCGGATGTGGCTTAAATAAAAGAACTGTATGTGCTCACGGGGGAAAATATGAGTAACTATGTCATTTCGTTTTCAAAGAACGGTTATATAAAGTATACATCGCATCTCGATATGCTGCGCCTTTTCAAGCGTGCTTTTCGCAGAAGCGGGATCATTCTGACGTACAGCCAGGGATTCAATCCGCATCCGAAAATGAGTTTTGCGCAGCCGCTGTCGCTCGGCTATTCCGCCCGTGCTGAACTGCTGGAATTTGACTCGGAAGTTGATTATCAGAAAGACGCGTTTATCGCGGCGATCGAACCGAGCCTTCCGGCAGGAATCTATGTTACCGGTTTTGGGAAATCTCATCATAAAAAATCGCTGGCGGCTCGTGTCTCTTCCGCTGACTATACTGTTTTATTTCCAATCCCGTTTTATTCAGAGGATTTTGATTCGATTCTGAAGGCATACCTGAATCAGAAAACAATCCTGGCGCCGAAGAAGAGAAAAAAAGACAAAAAAATTGTGGACATCGATATCAGGGAGAAAATCATCAGCGCATCCGTTCAGCCGGATGAAGATCATTTTTTCCTGCAGCTGGATCTTAATCTTGACTGCGGAAGCCAGTCCAACCTGAGTCCGGAACTGGTTATCAAAACTTTCTCGGAATTCGCAGGACTTGATCTCGAACGTTATAGAATCGAAGTCTGCAGAAACAAGATGCGTTTTCAGCTTGACCCTGAAATAGAATGGATGTAAAATACTGGTAGAAATTACAATATTTAACCAGTACGCAGAGGGGGGTATACTTTTATGAAGGGAAAAATGAATAAGCTGTATGTTGTTTTCGATCAATATAATAAAACAATTAAAATCGCTGCCGCGCTGATTCTGATCATTGCGGCAGTTTTGTTTTACGGAATCAAAGAGAATAATTCGACAATAACTTTAGTAAACAGCGACGGCGGAAGAATAAAAACGCCTTCCGCGGCAACCGATACGACAAACCGGACCCGGACGCAGGAATCCGGGAACAAGAGCGGCAAAGTCTTTGTTGATATCGGAGGTGAAGTCAGAAAACCAGGTGTATACAGCGTTTCGAAATCCGCCCGGATTTATGAGGTAGTCAATAAAGCCGGCGGACTGACATCAAAAGCGGAAACGTCCACGATTAATCAGGCGGAAACGGTGACAGACGGTCAGAAAATCACGATTCCCTCCAAAAACACGCAGCCGGCTCCCGGAAACGCGTCATCCGCGCAGAACGCCGGACAAAGCGGATCATCCGGCGCTCCCGCCGGAACAAGCGCAACAGCCGGAACAGACTCAGATTCAGGCAGCGGTACAGGCACGGATATATCAGGATCCTCATCCGGAGTAGCCGCAGATTCTTCTGGCAGCGCCTCTTCATCGGAATTGATCAATATCAATACAGCGGACAGCACGACACTTCAGCAGATTTCCGGAGTCGGTCCGGTCACAGCAGAAAAAATTATAGAATACCGCACACAGAACGGCGCCTTTAAGTCAGCCGAGGATATTAAAAATGTCAGCGGAATCGGCGATAAAACGTATGAAAAAATGAAAGATCACATTACAGTTTAATGAGACGATGCATTGACCAAAAAATTTCCGTGTGCATAATATGCACATTTAGTTACCTGAATATTTGATAAAATGATAACGAACAGGCACCCGACGGCCCCGCCTCTGCAGGCGGCGGATCCACCCTGAATCGACATACATTTTGTTGTGATTTTATAATTAAGGAGGTATCAGGAAATGATCACGATGGATCGGATTGATGTAATAATTGATGAAACTCTGATTTATTATGGATTTAATCCGTGCTTGGCAGGGTATAAGTATTTAAGTGACTCAATCATGATCGTTCTTAAAGACAGCAGCAAGATCCGGTATGTAACCAAACTTCTGTACCCGGAGGTGTCAAAAATCAACGGAGTAGCTGCAACAACAGTCGGCAGAAGTATCAGAAGAATTATCAAACGAACATGGAACGACGGCAACAGATACATAAAAGAAGATTTTGCCATATTCAACAACCACCATGAACGCATGCCGTCAAATACTGAATTCATTGCTTTTATAGCGATAAGCGTCAGGGATTCAATGATAAAGACCGAAAACAGATTGAATTGAGAAGATGAAGAAACATATCATTTTTTGTTTGAATTGATTGTATCATAGTTTAATCCAGTTGAATAATAGGTTGTAATGTGGTAAAATCTATAACGATTTCAAACAGAGCCCGTCGGTGAAGAGGTGAAAAATGATTACTGAAGAAATGATCGCGCGGATCAATGAACTGGCCCGTAAATCAAAAAAAACCGGACTTAATGAAGAAGAAAAAGAAGAGCAGGCCAAACTTAGACAAGCATACATTGATGCATTTAAAACCAATCTGCGCGCGCAGCTGGATCGCATCAGAATTGTGGACAGCCCGGCGGATAACGGTAAAAAGCCGGAAGGAACAACAGAAGAAATCGGGGAAATCATTGAGATCAGTCATATTGAAAGCTGAATGCTTCATCAGCATTAAATCATAAGGGTCTTAACCAAAAAAGATCCTTATTTTTCTGTTTGAAAACGCTCTGATATGGTATAAGTTAAAAGTGGACAGATAATGAAAGGGGATTTGATTATAATGAATCAAACCAGAAAGGTATATTTAGATTATTCTGCAACAACACCTGTAAAAGAAGAAGTACTGAAGGAAATGCTCCCGTATTTTACCGAACATTTCGGAAATGCATCCAGTCTTTATTCAATCGGTCTGCAGGCAAAAGACGCGATCGAGAAGGCGAGAGGTCAGGTAGCGCACCTGATCGGAGCTGATCCGAAGGAAGTGTATTTTACAGGCGGTGGAAGTGAATCTGACAACTGGACACTTTTCGGCGTGGCAGAACAGCTCAAGAATAAAGGAAAACATATCATCACAACGAAGATTGAGCACCATGCCATCCTGCATTCGGCGGAATTCCTTGAAAAGCAGGGATTTGAAGTAACTTATCTCGATGTAGACAAAGAAGGCTTTGTCCATCCTGAACAGCTTGAAGCCGCGATCAGAGACGACACAATTCTTGTAAGTATTATGTTTGTAAATAATGAAATCGGAACCGTTGAACCGATCAAAGAGCTCGCGGCCATTGCGCACAAACATGGTGTGCTGTTCCATACTGACGCGGTACAGGCCATCGGAAACGTGCCGATTGATGTTCGTGATCTGGATGTGGATTTTGTTTCGATGTCCTCGCATAAAATATACGGACCGAAGGGCGAAGGCGGAATGTTTATCCGGAAAGGTGTACAGATTCCGAGTTTTATTCACGGCGGAGCACAGGAAAAAGGAAAGCGCGCCGGAACAGAAAATATTGCCGGAATCGTTGGTTTCGGAGCGGCAGCCGAACTGGCTGAGAAAAACCTTGAGTATCATCGTAAACACTGCTCCGAACTGCGTGATTATCTGATCGATCAGATTACGGCCAGAATTCCGGATATCATTGTAAACGGGCCGGAGGATCACAGCCGCAGACATCCCGGAAATGCGAATATTACATTTGCCAGGATTGAGGGAGAGTCTATTCTTATTCTGCTTGACAGTATGGGGATCGCAGTATCGACCGGTTCGGCGTGTTCATCCAAATCACTGGAACCGTCGCACGTTCTGGCGGCGATTGGCGTACACAGAGAGATGATACACGGAACAATCCGCTTCACTGTGGGAGATTTTACAACAAAAGAAGATATCGATTATGTTGTGGAGTGCGTTGAAAAAGTTGTCAGTCGTCTCCGTGAGATTTCAATGTTATAAGAAAGGTGGAAATCAGCGATGGGTTTAGGTTTATATAATGAAACAGTAATGGATCACTTCATGAATCCGAGAAATGTAGGAGAGATTCCTGATGCCGACGGCACAGGCACGTACGGGAGCCCGGTCTGCGGAGACATGATGCAGGTGCAGATCAAAGTCGATGAAAATGATATTATTACAGACTGTAAATTCCAGACATTCGGATGCGGAAGCGCGATTGCATCTTCAAGTATGGCGACGACTATGATTATCGGAAAACCAGTTGAAGAAGCTCTTGAAATCACTAATAAGTCAATTGTTGACGAACTCGGCGGCCTGCCGGCAGTAAAAATTCATTGTTCCGTAATGGCGGACCGTGCGATTAAACACGCGATTTATGACTATGCACAGAAGCATGGAAAAACATATAAAGGATTAAAAGATTTTGATCCGACCGATAAAGGTGATGAACCTGAAGCATAATTTTATAACCAGTATTCGTTTTTTTGCAGATTTGGACAGATGCACATAGAAGCACTGTCCTTTTTTTGTATGGAATCTACAAAAAACTTCGGATTTGTGATATACTTGATTCATTAATTTTTATATTAACCTGATTTTCGGTAAGGATGAAATAAATATATGTATTTTAATCTCAAAGAAACAAAAAATTCTGCGATCGATGAATATCAGAGATGGATCGATCATACAGCGGATAACAGTGAGTTTCAGGCTGAGCTTAGAAAACTGCACGAGAATAATGAGGAAATCAGCGATTCATTTTATACAGATCTGGTTTACGGTCCATACGGTCTGAAAGGTTTGACCGGACCTGGAACGAACCGGATCAATGAGTATGTTATTCGCCGCGCGACTCAGGGACTTGCTGATTATCTGGCTGGTAAAGATGAAGAATGTCTGGTTGCCATCGCATATGACTGTAGAAAAAAGTCTGAATTTTTTGCATCAGAAGCCGCTTCTGTATTAAAAGGGAACGGGATTAAAACATTTCTGTTTTCAGAACTGACACCGGCGCCGGTTTTGTCCTATGCGATCCGGGTGCTGAAATGCTCAATGGGTATCATGATCACGGCTGACTGTGAACAGCGCTTTTATAACGGTTACAGAATCTATAATCAGGACGGTTACGGAATTATCGGCAAAGAATTAGACGATATTAAAGAAGCGATCGGGAAACTGGATTATTTTGACGGCATTAAATACGAAAAAGCTGAAAAAAACCAGAAACTGACGGAAAAGGTAAGAGACAGTTATACGGAACGGATCGCGGCGATCATTTCACCGAACGATCCGGAAATGCTGACTGATTATAAATCGATCTATTCTCCGCTGAACGGAACCGGGGGAAAATACGTCAAAGACGTGTTTGATAAAATCGGTTACACCGATTACAGCACAGTTCGAGTCCAGGAATACCCGGATCAGGATTTCAGAACCTGCCCGATGCCGAATCCGCGGAAAATACTCGCGTTTGACGAGGGATTCAAACTGATGGATGTGAATGGCGGTGATTTGCTGCTTGCCACAAGCCCGGATTCTGCCAGTGTCGGTGCTGCGCTGTACCACGATGGCGTACGTACGCTTCTGAGCGGGAATCAGTTAGGGCTTCTCATGTTAGATTATCTTTGTCACATCGAACCGCCCGCAGCGGGACAGGTGGTGATAAAGAGTATTATGACCTCACCGCTCGTTAATAAAATGGCTCAAAAATACGGCCTGCGGGTGATGAGCACGTTATCCGGGTCTCAGTACATTGGTGAGACGCTTTCAAAGCTTGAAAAAGCAGGGAAACTGGGTTGCTTTTATTTCGGTTTCCAGGAATGCAACGGCTTTTTTATCGACCCGTATCTGCACGGGAACGATGGGATTGCCGCGACACTGCTGATTCTTCAGGTGGCGGCATTTCATGAAAAAAGGGGCAAGGATCTGATTGACCGGATGAACGAAATTTATAAAGAATTCGGTCAATGCATCGATAAACAGCGCAACTACAATTTCAGCGGTGCCGAAGGCAAGATAAAAATGGACAGCGTCATGCGGCATATGCGAAGAAATGTGAATGTCACGCTCGGGAATAAAAGAATCATCAGAAAAATTGATTATCTTGAGAATACAGGGCTTCCGCCCGCCAATATTCTGGAATTTGATTTTGAGGACGACAGCCGTCTGATCATTCATCCGAGCAGTGTGGAATCAAGACTGAAGATTTATTCGTTTGAGACACGTGACTTTGCCGATGTAGAGCGCGAAATTGTCAAGGTAATTGAAAGGTTCAGATGAACATAGTATACAAATATTATTATAAGGAGTAATTCATGGAAAAACTTGGACTTAATACGATAAGAAGCATGTTCAGAGACTTTTATGTCAGTAAGGATCATTATCCCGGAAAGAGTTCGTCTCTTATCCCGCCGGCAAATGATAAGTCCCTGCTGATTATAAATTCAGGAATGGCGCCGCTGAAGGCCTATTTCTCCGGCGCGGAGACTCCGCCGAAAAACCGCATGACTACATGTCAGAAATGTATTCGTACGGGTGATATCGAGAATGTCGGGATCACCGCGAGACACGGCACATTCTTTGAGATGCTTGGCAACTTCTCTTTTGGCGACTATTTTAAAACCGAATCGCTTCACTGGGGATGGGAATTCATCACGGAATGGCTGAAAATGCCTGCGGATAAAATGTGGGCGACGGTCTATGAAGACGACGATGAAGCGGTTGAGATCTGGAAAGAGATCGGTATGCCGGAAGAACGGATCGTCCGTCTTGGAAAAGACGACAATTTCTGGGAGATCGGACTCGGCCCGTGTGGTCCTTGTTCGGAAATCTATTTTGACCGCGGACCGGAATACGGCTGCGATAATCCGGACTGTAAGCCGGGATGCGACTGCGACCGTTACATGGAATTCTGGAACCACGTATTTACACAGTTTTCCAGAGAAGAAGACGGAAGTTACAGTGACCTCGAGCATCCGAACATCGATACCGGAATGGGGCTGGAAAGAATGGCCTGCATCATGCAGGGTGTAGATTCAATTTATGATATCGATACAGTGCGTCATATTCTGAACGGAGTACTTGAACTCACCGATAAAAAATACGAGCAGGGCGACAACGCCGCAGATATTTCCATCAGAATCATTACCGATCATCTCCGTTCCATGGTTTTCATGATCGCAGACGGAATCCTTCCTTCTAATGAGGGAAGAGGCTATGTGCTCCGCCGCCTGATCCGGCGGGCAGCAAGACACGGAAGACTGCTTGGAATCGACGGGACGTTCCTGGCCGGGCTGGTACAGAGAGTTGTTGACGTTTCCGGAGAAGCTTATCCGGAAATCGTTGAGAAATATGATTACATTACACAGATTATTTCTGTGGAAGAAAAGAGATTCAGCGAGACCCTTGAACACGGTTCACAGATCATCAACGGATACATTGATGAAATGAACGCAAATGGTGAAAAAGTTCTCTCCGGTGAAAAAACATTCAAACTTTACGATACATACGGATTCCCGGTCGAGCTGACGGAAGAAATCCTTAATGAAGAAGGGCTCAGCGCGGATCTGGAAGGCTTCAATGCGTGCATGGAAAAACAGAGAAAGCTTGCTCAGGAAGGCCAGAAAAATACTGATGAAGCTGCCTGGAAGGATGACGCGATCCCGAATGATCTGAATGCAACGGTATTTACCGGATATGACAGAACAGAAGATGAAGCGGCCGTGCTGAGAATTTATAAAGACGGCGAACCGGTCGACTCCGTCACTGCAGGTGAAACGGCGGTCATTTATCTGGACCAGACACCGTTCTACGCGGAAAGCGGCGGACAGGTGTCCGACCACGGTGAAATTTCAGCGGATGAATTCCACGCGGCTGTAACGGATATGAAGAAACAGAATGATTTATCCGCGCACGTCATCCAGGTCGATCAAGGTGAACTTACGACCGGTGCCCAGGTTCACTGCGCGGTTGACAGAATCAAGAGAAATTCCACGGCGCGGAACCATACGGCTACCCATCTTCTTCAGCAGGCGCTTCGTGAGGTCGTGGGCACACACGTAGAACAGGCTGGTTCCAAAAATGATGAAGATATGCTGCGCTTTGACTTTACGCACTTTGAACCGCTCACAAAGGAACAGATTTCACGGATTGAAGATATTGTCAATCAGAAAATCACGGAATTCATTCCGGTAGTTACAAAGGAAATGTCGATTGATGAGGCAAGAGAAACCGGCGCAATGGCTTTGTTCGGCGAGAAGTACGGCGACATTGTCCGCGTTGTCAGTATTGATGACTGGAGCATTGAGCTCTGCGGAGGCACACATGTTTCCAATACCGGCCAGATCGGTGTTTTCATCATTGAATCCGAATCCGGCATCGCCTCTGGTGTTCGCCGGATCGAGGCAATCACAGGAACAGAACTGCTTGTCCGCGCCAGAGAAAACAACGCGCTGATCTCGAGTGTATCGGAAATTCTTAAAGCAAGCGCAGACAATCTTGAAACAAAAGCGGCTTCCGTAATAAGTGATCTGAAAAACACAAAAAAAGAACTGGACAGCCTCAAAAAAGAAGAACTGGGCTCCGATCTCGATTCGATCATTAACAATGCCAGGGAAATCGGCGGCGTCCGTCTGATTACCGGAAAGTTCGACAACTGCACCATCGACGACCTTCGTTCGATGTCTGACCGCATCAAAGAGAAAGGCATCAGCGCAGTAACTGTACTGGCTGCCGTAAACGACGGCAAAGTTGTCCTGATGACATCGGTAACAGATGACCTGACCGACAAAGGTTATCATGCAGGAAAACTGATTAAGAATCTCGCGAAGGAAATCGGCGGCGGCGGCGGCGGAAAAGCCGATATGGCACAGGCCGGCGGCTCCAATGCGGCAGGAATCGAAAACGCATTCAAACGCGCGGAAGAATTGATTTCTGAATAATTACCGGTTTCTTTCCTTGCAGAACAATGACTTTGTATAGTATAATTTTTGTATAATAATTATGACTGCGATAGTTCTTTAAATAAAGAAGGAATTACTGCCCGCAGATACAGAAAGTTGAAGTGTGGACAACGATCATTCGTTTAAAGGATTGAGGAGGGTACACGATGGATAAAAAAACGATTATGTTTGATGCCGGGAAATCACAGAAGAAGACTACTAAGGAGATTCTTGAAACTGTGTATGAAGCACTTGAAGATCGTGGATATAATGGCATAGATCAGATGGTGGGGTATATTTTGTCTGGTGACCCTTCCTATATCACGAGTCATAACAATGCCCGGCTGATGATTAACCGAATTGACAGGGACGAGCTTGTTGAAGAAATTCTTCGGGCTTATCTGAAAAAATAAAAGAAATATTCAGAAAAGGCAGGTTTATTTCAGCCTGCCTTTTTAGTGTTATAGAGTGCATGAGGTAAATATGAGAAAAATTGGTCTTGATGTCGGTGACCGTACGATCGGAATCGCGGTAAGCGATCCGCTGGGGATCACCGCGCAGGGAATAACGATCCTGGAGCGGATCGGAATCAGGAAAGATGCCGGGAAGGTTATCGATTACATCAAAGAATATGACTGCGACACCGTTGTAATCGGTCTGCCGCTCAATATGGACGGAAGCGACAGCGAACAGACGGAGAAGGTGCGTCAGTTCCGGACGATGCTGGAGAATAAAATGCGCAGTACCGGAATGAAAGAAATCAAAGTCGTCTGGCAGGATGAACGGCTGACCACTGTACAGGCGGAAAGGGTCATGATCGACGCGAAGGTAAGCCGGAAAAAAAGAAAACAGGTGATCGATAAACAGGCTGCGGTCATTATTCTTCAGACAAATCTGGATTCTATGTAATGTTCTATTATATCTGTTTTATTTTCTGAAATATGATAAAATTATATTAGTTTACATGATTGAAGCAACACGAGCTTTGCTTTGACTAATCAGGGAGGATTTATGAAAAAAGTTGGAATAATTATGGGAAGTGACAGTGATTTGCCGGTGGTCGAAAAGGCAATGATTACACTTGATGAACTCGCCGTTCCGTACGAGGTGCACATCTATTCGGCACACCGTACACCGGAACAGGCAAGAGAGTTTTCTGTGAACGCCAGAAACAACGGGTTCGGTGCAATCATTGCCGCAGCCGGAAAAGCTGCACACCTTGCCGGAAGCATCGCAGCGAATACGACACTTCCGGTTATCGGAATACCGGTCAAATCGTCAACGCTGGACGGCCTGGACGCACTTTTATCTACGGTCCAGATGCCCGGCGGCATCCCAGTCGCGACCGTTGCAATAGATGGTGCCAAAAATGCGGCACTTCTCGCCGCACAGATCATTGCGGTTGAGGACACGGCACTTGCGGAAAAGCTCGATGCCCTCAGAAAAAGTGATGCAGAAGCGGTTCTTGAGAAGAATGAAGCAATCTGGAAAAAGTATAATTAAAATCACAGACTGTTTTCGGCAAAGCAGTACTTTGCCGGATGCGGCCTGATGACTAAAGATAATAAGCCATCTGAAAAACGGGAGAAATATTCAATGAGTTATTTAAAAGAAGAATGTGGTGTGTTCGGACTTTACGGCGAAAACACCGAGGATGTGGCAAGCTCCGCTTATTACGGATTATTTGCGCTTCAGCACAGAGGTCAGGAAAGCTGCGGTATCGTTGTCAACGACCGGGGTGTTTTCAGCAGCTATAAAGACGCGGGGCTCGTTAATGACGTGTTTACAAAACCTGTGCTTGACAGCATCGGAAAGGGTCAGCATGTCGTCGGACACTGCCGGTACGGCACGACCGGAAACAGCGACCGTAATAATGCGCAGCCAATCGTTGTCAACCACCATAAAGGAAGAATGGCCATTGCCCATAACGGCAATATTGTTAATGCCTTTGAAATCCGTCAGGAGCTTGAACTGGACGGATCGATCTTTCATACGACAAATGACTCCGAAGTCATTGCTTACACGATCACAAAGGAGAGAATCAATAGTAAGTCGATTGAAGAGGCAGTGAATAAAGCTATGGGCAGAATTGAAGGCGCGTATTCGCTGATTATTATGTCGCCGCAGAAAATGCTGGCGGCCCGCGATCCATACGGATTCCGGCCACTCTGTTACGGTCAGCGCTCGGACGGCGCGTACATCATTGCGTCGGAAACCTGCGCTCTCGATGCTGTCGGCGCGGAATATATCCGTGACCTTGATCCGGGAGAAATCATCGTGTTCAACAAGGACGGCGCGACTTCCATCCGGGATCACTGTGAAACCAGACCGCATAAAATCTGTATATTCGAATATCTTTATTTTGCGAGACCGGATTCAACGATCGAAGGGCACAGCGTACATAAAGCGCGCGAGAAAGCCGGCGCGCTTCTCGCAATGGAACATCCTGTTGATGCCGACGTCGTCATTGGTGTTCCTGATTCCGGACTCGACGCCGCGATCGGGTATTCCAAGCAATCCGGGATCCCATACGGAATGGGGTTTATCAAGAATAAATACATCGGCCGAACTTTTATCGCGCCCGGACAGAAGAACCGGGAAGATAAAGTCCGTATCAAGCTGAATGTAATCGGCAGTACTGTGAAGAATAAACGCGTCGTTCTGGTCGATGATTCAATCGTGCGCGGCACAACGATCACACGCATTGTCAAACTGATCCGCCACGCGGGCGCGTCTGAAGTTCATGTTATGTCGTCCGCCCCGCCGTTTACAGACCCATGTTATTACGGAACGGACGTCGATTCCAAGGAAAACCTGATTGCCTGTCAGCATCCGCTGGATAAGATCGCGGAAGTAATCGGCGCGGACAGCGTCGGCTACCTGAACGTCGATCATCTCAACATGATCATCGGCAACGCCCCGGGCGAAGGTTACTGCTCCAGCTGCTTCGGTACGGAGTATCCGACGAGGATCCCGACCGGAAACCGCGATCGCTTTGAGAAAAAGCTGGGTGATTCGGATGAATCAGATGATACCGAAGACAACTATGAACTGTTTATTCGAGACTAAAAACAGGAGGCTGTGATATGGCAAAAAGTTTCAGCGAGAGCTATAAAAACGCGGGCGTGGACATCACTGCCGGCTATAAATCAGTAGAACTGATGAAAGAACATATAAAGCGGACGACTGTATTCGGAAACACTTCCGATGTCGGCGGTTTCGGCGGCCTTTTCCACCTGGATATGACCGGTTTGACGGAACCGGTTCTTGTTAGCGGAACAGACGGTGTTGGGACAAAACTCAAACTGGCTTTTCTGATGGACAAACATGACACCGTCGGAATCGACTGCGTCGCCATGTGTGTGAATGATATCATCTGTGTCGGTGCCAAACCGCTTTATTTTCTGGATTACATTGCCTGCGGCAAAAACGTGCCGGAAAAGATCGCTACAATCGTAAGCGGGATCGCCGAAGGATGTGTTCAATCCGAATCTGCGCTGATCGGTGGAGAAACCGCGGAAATGCCGGGGTTTTATCCGGAAGATGAGTACGATCTGGCCGGATTTGCGGTCGGTGTCGTCGACAAATCCAGAATTCTGAATAAAGATTTAATCAAACCGGGCGATGTGGTCATCGCGCTGCCGTCTTCCGGCGTTCATTCAAACGGCTTTTCTCTGGTCAGAAAAGTCTTTGACGTGGAAAACCGCGATATTAACAAAAGAATCGAAGAACTCGGCGGCACACTCGGAGAAACGCTTTTAACACCAACAAAGATTTATGTTAAGCCGATGCTGAACCTGTTTGACAGAATCACAGTCAAGGCTGCAGCGCATATTACCGGAGGCGGATTCTATGAGAATATTCCGAGGAGTCTTCCGGACGGAATTGGCGTAAAAATCAGGAAGAGCGACATCCGCACACTGCCGGTCTTTGATCTGATCGCCAAAGAAGGCGATATCCCTGAGCGGGACATGTTCAATACATTCAATATGGGAGTCGGTATGACTTGTGTCGTTTCTTCCGAAGACGCGGATCAGGCGGTCAAAATCCTGAAAACTGCCGGTGAAGACGCTTATGTTCTCGGTGAAACAATCGAATCAGAGGAAGGTGTAACAATATGGTAAAAGAAAAAGCAAGAATTGCGGTTCTGGTATCCGGCGGCGGCACCAATCTGCAGGCACTGATCGACGCACAGAAAAGCGGGATCATTAAAAGCGGCGAGATCGTTCTGGTCATTTCCAACAAAGCCGGCGTTTACGCGCTGGAACGAGCCGCGCAAAACAACATAAAATCATTTGTCACAAAGGATGAACAGGAGATGCTGAAGGCCCTGAAGGAAGCTGAAATCGATCTGATCGTACTGGCCGGTTTCTTAAAGATCCTCAGCGCGGACTTCATCAGTCATTATGAAAACAGAATCATCAATATCCACCCGGCACTGATCCCATCGTTCTGCGGAAAAGGCGCGTACGGGCTGCATGTTCATGAAATGGCGCTCGATTACGGCGTTAAGGTGACTGGCGCGACGGTGCACTTTGTCAATGAAATTCCGGACGGCGGAAAGATTATCGATCAGAAAGCGGTTTATATAAAAGAAGACGATACACCTGAAACACTGCAGAAGCGTGTGATGGAAGAAGCGGAATGGATCCTGCTCCC
The DNA here is from genome assembly GCA_900318155.1 of uncultured Eubacteriales bacterium. Lineage (GTDB taxonomy): Bacteria > Bacillota > Clostridia > Peptostreptococcales > Anaerovoracaceae > Aminicella. The sequence goes on along the minus strand of ONJN01000043.1, from coordinate 6,391 downwards.
GAAGGCTGCGGAAAAAGTATCTGCTTCAATCATCAGCGGGGAAGGAGTATAAACGCATGGCTACTTACACGGATCCATATGAAATCAAAACTGTAAAAGAACGCATTTTCGGAAATCCTTACGTAGGAAGAGGCATTATCGTCGGACTGACAAAAGACGTCCGGAAAGCCGTCATTGCATACTTCATTATGGGAAGATCGGCAAACAGCAGAAACCGGATTTTCGTTAAGGACGGCGAAAACATCATGATCAGACCTTTTGACGAATCCAAAGTAGAAGATCCATCCCTGATCATTTATTATCCGGTGCGCACGGTCGGTAATACGCTGATCGTGACAAACGGTGACCAGACGGATACAATCGCTGATTTATGCAGCGGCAGTAATGATCTTGATACCTGCACATTTGTCGAAGCTCTCCGAACCAGAGAATTTGAGCCAGACGGACCGAACTGGACACCGAGGATCAGTGCGGCACTCGATCTGAAGCCTTCTGATAATTTCCGATATGATATGAACATTCTCAAGAGCGCCGATCGCGAAGGCAACGCCTGTAACCGGTTTTTCTTTGAATATGAAGGCATACCTGGAGAGGGACATTTCCTCCACACATATCAGACAGATGGAAATCCGATCCCGACTTTCATCGGCGAACCGGAACGTGTCGCAATCCCGGATGATATCGACAGCTTAACGGATGAGATCTGGTCCAATCTTGATGAAGATAATAAAATTTCACTTTATGTACGGTACATCGATCTGATCGGTGAAGAATACGAAGAACGTCTGATTAATAAATATGAATAGGAAAGGTGACCTTAAATGAAAGATTTTACATTAAAGTACGGCTGTAATCCAAATCAGAAACCGTCAAAGATTTTTATGGAAGACGGAAGTGATCTTCCGGTTGAAATTCTGAATGGAAAACCAGGTTATATCAATTTCCTGGACGCACTCAACTCATGGCAGCTCGTCAGCGAACTGAGCGCAAGCCTGGGGCTCCCGGCAGCGACTTCATTCAAGCACGTCAGCCCGACATCGGCTGCAGTCGGCGTAAAAATGGACGACAAGCTGAAAAAAGCCTGTTTTGTTGATGACATAGAAGGTCTGGATGATTCTCCGATGGCAACGGCGTACGCAAGAGCGAGAGGTACGGACAGAATGTCTTCATTCGGCGACTGGATCGCGCTCAGCGATACCTGCGATGAGACAACGGCCAGAATCATCAAACGCGAAGTTTCCGACGGAATCATCGCGCCGGATTACACAGAAGAGGCGCTGGAAATCCTGAAATCAAAGAAAAACGGGAATTACAATGTCGTGAAAATGGACACTTCCTACGTTCCGCAGGAACTGGAGCACAAACAGATTTACGGAATCACTTTTGAGCAGAAAAGAAACGATTATACCATCAAACCGGAAGATTTTACGAATATCGTCACCGCGAACAAAGATCTTCCGCCGGAAGCAAGACGCGATCTGATTATCGCGCTGATTACTCTGAAATATACGCAGTCCAATTCTGTCGCTTACGCAAAGGACGGCCAGGCGATCGGCGTCGGCGCGGGACAGCAGTCCAGGATCCACTGCACAAGACTCGCCGGCCAGAAGGCAGATTACTGGCATATGCGCCAGTCTGACAAAGTACTTTCGCTGCCGTTCAAGGATTCGGTACGGCGGGCAGACAGAGACAACGCGATCGACGTATACCTTGGCGAAGAATACATGGATGTCATCGGAGACAACGTCTGGCAGAGACTGTTCACGGAGCAGCCGGAACCATTCACGAGGAAAGAACAGCTGGAATACCTGTCAACCATCAGCGGCGTAGCACTCGGAAGCGACGCGTTCTTCCCGTTTGGTGACAACATTGAAAGAGCCCGCAAGAGCGGAGTTTCTTACATCGCAGAGCCAGGCGGCTCGATCCGTGACGACAATGTCATTGAAACATGCGATAAATACGGAATCGCAATGGCATTTACCGGAATGAGATTATTCCATCATTAATAGAAACAGCTTTTACTTCAGTAATACGGAGGATGATGATAAATGAAAGTAATGGTCGTAGGCGGCGGCGGCAGAGAACACGCCATCATAAAGAAAATAAAAGAGAGTCCGAAGGTCGATAAGATTTACTGTCTTCCGGGTAACGGCGGCATCGCAAGAGACGCGGAATGCGTGGACATCAGCGCGGAAGATCTTGACGGCGTCGTCCATTTCGCAAAAAAGAACGGCATTGAATTTGCGGTAGTAGCGCCGGACGATCCACTCGTAATGGGCATGGTCGACCGTCTGAAAGAAGTCGGCATCCCTTGCTTCGGTCCGGACAAAAAAGCGGCGATCATCGAGGGCAGCAAAGCCTTTTCAAAGGATTTGATGAAAAAATACGGCATTCCGACGGCACAGTACGAAACATTTACGGAAATGGACAAAGCGCTGGCTTATGTTGAAACGTGCAGCATCCCGGTCGTCGTAAAGGCGGACGGGCTCGCTAAGGGAAAAGGCGTCCTGATCTGTGAAAACAGAGAAGACGCAGCCGCAGCCGTCAGAACAATGATGGAAGAGAAAAAGTTCGGAGACAGCGGCCTTACAGTAGTCATCGAAGAATTCCTGGAAGGTCCTGAAGTCTCGGTCCTTTCCTTTACCGACGGAAACATTCTGATCCCGATGGTTTCTTCTATGGATCACAAGCGCGCGCTTGACAACGACAAAGGTCTGAACACCGGCGGCATGGGCGCCGTCGCGCCGAATCCTTATTACACGGAAGAAATTGCCATTCAGTGCGAACAGGAAATATTCCTGCCGACGATGCAGGCCATGAACAAGGAAGGCCGCACGTTTGCCGGATGCCTCTATTTCGGCCTGATGATCACGAAAAACGGTCCGAAAGTCATTGAATACAACTGCCGTTTCGGCGATCCGGAGGCTCAGGTCGTTCTCCCGCTTTTAGACAGTGATCTTTTTGAAATCATGCTTCACGTTTCCGACTGTACACTTGAAGACGCTGAAGTGAAATTTGCCGACGACTCGGCATGCTGCGTCGTTATGGCGACAAAGGGTTACCCGGGTGATTACGGCAAGGGCTACCCGATCGATATTCCTGAAGATGTCATCGGACAGGTCTACGTCGCCGGCGCGAAGAAAGACGACAGCGGCAGCCTGACATCCAGCGGCGGAAGAGTTCTGAATGTTATCGCGCGCGGAGACACGCTTAGAGACGCGATCGACAAAGCTTATCTGGCCGTTGATAAAATCACCTTTGACGACGGATTCTACAGAAAGGATATCGGACAGAAAGCCTTAAACGCTCTCAGAGAGGAGAAATAAATGGTTTACAGGATCTATGTCGAAAAGAAACCGGAATTTGCCCACCAGGCAGCGTCCGTGCTGAAAGAAGCCAACGATCTTCTGCAGATTAAAAACCTGAAAAAAGTACGCGTTATCAACCGTTACGACGCGGAAAACCTTTCCCGGGAACTGTTTGATTACGCAGTGAGCACGGTCTTTTCAGAGCCTCAGGTAGACATCACTACAGACGAGCTTCAGTTTGACGACGGTGACAAAGTATTCGCTGTCGAATACCTGCCGGGACAGTTCGACGCAAGAGCCAGTTCGGCAGCTGAATGCATCCAGCTGATCTCCAAAGGCGACCGGCCGGACGTCCGCAGCGCGACCGTTTACATTTTGTCCGGGGACATTACAGAAAAAGAAATCGATGTATTAAAGAATTACATTATCAACCCAGTCGAATCAAGAGAAGCTTCACTCGATGAATTTGAGACACTGAAAATCAACTATGAGATTCCGACAACAGTCGAGACGCTGACCGGATTCAATGAGTACAGTGAGGAAGAGCTTGAAGAGTTCCGCGTCAGCCGCGGTCTGGCAATGGATCTCGCTGACCTGGCTTTTTGCCGCGAGTATTTTTCAAAGGAACAGCGTGATCCGACGATCACGGAGATTCGTGTTATCGACACATACTGGTCTGACCACTGCCGTCACACGACCTACAATACTACGCTGGACAGTGTTCAGTTTGAGGACAAAAGGCTTCAGGAAACCTATGACGACTATATCGCGACACGCACGGAACTCGGCCGCACAAAGCCGGTCAACCTGATGGACATCGGCACACTGGTCGTCAAATATCTGAAAAAACACGGTATGCTTGAAAAGCTGGATGAGTCTGAAGAAATAAACGCATGCACCGTCAAAATCACGGTCTGCGTCGACGGGCAGGACGAAGACTGGCTGCTTTTATTCAAGAACGAGACGCACAATCATCCAACGGAGATCGAACCTTTCGGAGGCGCCGCGACCTGTATTGGCGGCGCGATCAGAGACCCGCTTTCAGGCAGAAGCTACGTATACGGCGCGATGCGCGTCACCGGAGCGGCCGACCCGCTGAAACCGGTTTCCGAAACAATGAAGGGGAAGCTTCCGCAGCGTAAGATTGTCACGACTGCGGCGGACGGCTACAGTTCCTATGGAAATCAGATCGGGCTCGCGACCGGACAGGTTGACGAACTGTATCATCCCGGATATGTGGCAAAAAGAATGGAAATCGGCGCGGTCATCGCCGCGGCGCCGCAGGAAAACGTACGGCGCGAAAGACCGGTCCCTTCTGACGTAGTCATACTGCTGGGCGGCAGGACCGGCCGTGATGGAATCGGCGGCGCAACCGGATCATCCAAAAAACACACGCTCCAGTCGCTGGAAACCTGCGGCGCGGAGGTTCAGAAGGGCAACGCGCCGGAAGAAAGAAAGCTTCAGAGACTTTTCAGAAATCCGGAAGCATCCCGCCTGATCAAGCGCTGCAATGACTTCGGCGCGGGCGGTGTTTCGGTCGCGATCGGCGAACTTGCTGACGGACTGGACATTGATCTCGATAAAGTAACCAAGAAATACGAGGGGCTCGACGGTACGGAACTTGCGATCAGTGAGTCACAGGAAAGAATGGCAGTCGTCGTTGCGGCGGAAGACGCCGACCGCTTTATTGAACTGTCTCATGCTGAAAACCTGGAAGCAACGATCGTAGCGACCGTCAAAGAATCACCATACCTGACAGAAACATGGAACGGGGAAACAATCGTCAACATTTCCAGAGCATTCCTTGACACGGACGGCGTTGAAAAACACATAGACGTCGTGGTTTCCAAACAGGAATCTTACGACAAAGAAATCAGCAACGATTTTATACAACAATACAAAGAGCTGGCCGGCGACCTGAACGTCTGTTCCAAGCGCGGCCTTTCCGAGGAGTTTGACTCAACGATCGGCGCGGGAACAGTCCTGATGCCTTTTGGCGGCAAGTACCAGCGGACTCCGATCCAGTCGATGGTTCATCTGATTTCAGTCGAGAAGAAGCACACGGATACCTGTTCACTGATGGCGTACGGCTTCAATCCGGCGATTTCCAGTAAAAGCCCGTACGACGGCGCGTATCTTGCCGTCGTGGAATCAGTTTCCAGGCTGATCGCGAGTGGTGCATCCTTTGACGAAACGTATCTGTCATTCCAGGAATACTTCGGCAAGCCGGGAACAGAACCGGCACGCTGGGGCAAACCTCTGGCCGCCATGCTCGGTGCGTTCAGAGCCCAGAAGGGACTCGGCGTCGCGGCAATCGGTGGAAAGGACTCCATGAGCGGTACTTATGAAGACATCGATGTTCCGCCTACTCTGGTTTCTTTTGCCGTAACCACCGACAGTACAGACAATATCATCTCTCCGGAATTCAAAGAAGACGACAGCAAAGTGATTCTTTTAACGCCGGAACCGGACGAAGACGGGCTTCCGAATACCGATTCGCTGAAAGCACTCTTCAGTAAAGTGAATGGCCTGGTTAAAGAAAAAATGGTCAAAGCCGCCTACACACCGGGGTATGGCGGGATCGCCGAAGCGGTCCTGAAAATGGCGATGGGCAATAAGATCGGCTTTGAGTATGAAGCGGACATAACAAATGAAGAGATATTCCAGTACAGTTACGGTTCTTTCATTCTTGAAGTTGCGGCCGACGTGGAAGTGGACTGCGCGAAAACGCTCGGAAAAACAACGCCTGATCTTCAGATTCGAAGAGGCGTGGAGTCAATTGAACTGGAAGAACTTCTGGATATTTATGAAACTCGCCTCGAGCCGGTTTATAAATGCAATATTGATACCGACGCGGAAAAACCGGAAATGTTTACATATGCGGCAAAGGACAAAAAGACGGCTGCGCCGTTCGTAAAATGCGCTGTCCCAAAGGTCTTGATTCCGGTATTCCCGGGAAACAACTGCGAGTATGATTCTGCTAAGGTTTTCGCTGACGCCGGTGCGGATCCGGATGTGTTTATTATCAATAACCTGACGGCCGACGCCGTTGCGCGTTCAGTCGAGGCTTTTGCGGAAAAGAT
>ONJN01000037.1 GCA_900318155.1 uncultured Eubacteriales bacterium | reverse complement strand
TCTCAGGAGCTGAAGCTCCCGGCGTCTGTTGACGGCGTCGCTCGCGCCAGTCAAGCGAGCTTGTTGGAGCTTCGCTCCTGGTTGAATTATACAAAATTTTATTTCTTCCCTGCGAAGATTTTTGTTAAAACACGCCTTCTTATGTTGTAAATAACTAATATATCTGATAAAATCACATATACACACATATTTTTGGGAGAAGGTGATCGATATGATTAATGGAGCAGAGGCAATGGTAAAATGCCTCGAAGCAGAAGGAATCAAAACAATCTTCGGTTATCCCGGTGTAGCAATCGCACCGTTCTATGACAGCTTGTACAGATCGAGCATAGAGCATGTACTTGTCCGACAGGAACAGGGCGCAGGTCATGCAGCAAGCGGGTATGCCAGGATTTCCAGGAAACCTGCCGTCTGCGTTACTTCGTCCGGGCCGGGAGCGACCAATATGATCACGGCACTGGCAACAGCATACGCAGACAGCATTCCTATTATTGCAATTACCGGACAGGTCAACAGTGAACTGCTCGGTAGAGATGTATTTCAGGAAGCAGACATCAAGGGTGCCACCCAGTCTTTCACAAAACACAGTTATCTTGTAAGAAACGCGGATGATATTCCACGCATCATGAAAGAAGCGTTCTTTATTGCCTCCACAGGCAGACCGGGACCGATCCTGATCGACATCCCGTTCGATGTGCAGAATACAATGCTGACAAAGGAGTTTAAATATCCGGAATCCATTAGTATTCGCGGTTATAAGCCGACGGCCAAAGGGAATACACAGCAGATGAAGAAAGTTGTCGCTGCGATTCAGAAAGCAAAAAAACCGATGATGTGCGTGGGCGGCGGTGTTATTCTGAGCAACGCGGAAGAACGCATCCGTAAATTCTGTGAAGTTACGAACATTCCATGTGTTAATACGATGATGGGTACCGGTGTCATGCCGAAAAAGCACCCACTTTATTTCGGAATGATCGGAAACAACGGCAAGCCTTACGCGAACAGAGCGGTCTATAATGAAAGTGACCTGCTGATTATCGCAGGTGCCCGCATCGCGGACAGAGCCATCGCCAAGCCTAAGAATCTTGAACAGGGCGTATCCATCATCCACATCGATATTGATACAGCAGAAATCGGCAAGAATATCGGACCGATGCTGCCTCTGGTCGGTGACATTAATGAGATTTTTGATGAACTCATTGACTCCGGAATTGAAAAGAAGGGCGATGACTGGATCAATGAACTCAGGGATATCAAGACTTCAACCGTTGATACCCGGGTTTTCAGCGAAGAATACGTTAATCCGAATTATTTTATTCAGACATTGTCAGGGAAAATGAACGATGACGCGATCTATCTGGCGGACGTCGGACAGAATCAGCTCTGGTCAGCGGATAATTACATTTATAAGAATGGCCGTTACCTGACAACCGGCGGTATGGGCTGTATGGGATATTCGATTCCTGCTTCCCTCGGCGCCAAGAAGGCAGCACCAGATAAACAGGTCGTTGCGGTCTGCGGAGATGGCGCGTTCCAAATGACGATGAATGAACTCGGTACGGCTAAAGCAAAGGGTATACCACTGAAGATCGTGATTATTCAGAACCACGTCCTCGGACTCGTAAGGGAATTCCAGACCAATACATATGACGACCGCTATTCAGGTATCGATCTTTACAATTATCCGAAATTCAGAAAAATCGCAGAAGCATACGATATGTCTTACTATGAAGTCAACAGCAATGAGGAAGTTGAAGAAGCGATTGACGCGTTCCTGGCCGATGAAAACGGCTGTATTATGGTATGTCAGGTCCATTTCTGCAACAAGGTTAAATAAAGGAGGTATGCATCACAATGAAAGGTATTTTTTCAGTACTTGTTGAAAACAAAGCCGGTGTGCTCTCCAAGATTTCAGGACTTTTTGCGCGCAGAGACTTTAACATCGATAGCCTTGCCGTCGGTGAAACAGAACATAACGATGTTTCTTCGATGACGATCGTTTCAACAGGAGATGATCGGACGATCGATCAGATTGAAAAACAACTCAATAAAAATGTGGATGTCATTAAAGTACGTCGTCTGGACGAGCCAAGATGTATCTGCCTTGAGATGATGTTGATCAAGGTATCCTACACAGCACAGACACGCTCGCAGATCATCGAGATCTGTCAGATTACCGGCGCCAGGATCAAGCAACTCGCACAGAAAAGCATGATCATTGAGATCCACGACACGCCGGATGCGATCCTCGACTTTATCGAACTCGTCAGAAGTTTTGGCATCCTCGATATCCAGAGAACCGGTGCGATCGCACTCGGAAAAGACTGAAAACAGAATGTTTCCGGATGAATTCGTACGGCAGATAAACGCCCGCAGGCGTCGGATTCAACAGAACCCCCCTGATACACAGGCATCGGGGAGCTCTGATGCGGCAGGTGCACGCAGCCGTCGACGGATTTACCAGAAGAATTAAAGCTTTTCAGAAATAGAAATAAACAGAGAATACAGACTTTAATGTCCATATTCTCTGTTTTTTATTAAAACTCTTCATTCTGCAGTTCCAGAATCCGGTCCGCATATTCCTGCCCGAAAATATTCGCGAAATCCGTCAGTGCATTCTGACAAATATCTCCCCCTAGTTCTTCTCCCAGGAAACCTTTGAGAATGCGGCCCATCGTAGAATAAGCGTGTGCTGTATGAAAGTCAAAACCCATCGTACAGCTTGTTCCAAGTTCCGCCTTTTTCTTTCGAATCGTTTCCAGATCCTGTTCAGACAAAGGCTGCCCCCAGTCAAAATCACATGAATCGCCGTCTTCACTCAATGGTTCCGACACAAGCTTTGGCTGGATTTTCGTATTGAAACCGCTCATAACCGATTCGCCGATAAACTGGCAGTACGGACCCGCGTATTCAGACAAACCATGCTTTTCCCAGGCATCGTTCCAGGGACACTTTGTCACCGACGTCTCCAGCGCCGGTTCCGTCGCGGTCACTTCTGATTCAATCTGTCCTTTGAAATCAGGCACCCACTCTGTATAAATCCGGCTGTTCACAAAAGTCGGACGATCTTTATGTGCCGCCGCGTTCATCATCATGCGGGCTCCGCGTTCTTCACCATATTCCATGACCGCGTTTGCCATCGCGACATTCCCCATATGCAACGCATACTGATCCGCGTATTTCGACAGCAACGCGATCAGCACCGCGTTATGTTCTATTGTAAATACAGTTTTTTCAGACATTATTATAACTCCTCTCTACTATTCACTTTATACTTATTATACAACACTCGCCGGTTTTGAAAAAGAGCTGACTGGATTTGACTTCATATTCCGTTAAATATATAATCGAAAGTAATAAATTCCACAGAAACGGTTCCCATGTCACGGCAGAAAGGAGAAACTATGCCTGCTCAACTGATATCCCTCGCTATATTAATTGTATTCGTCGCTTTCGTTTATTTTGAGATACGACTCTCCAGAGCCGAAAATAAACTGCCCGGCCTGATCCTGCCTGCAATTACGTTTATATCTTCGTTTATCCTGACGTTCCGGCTCGCGAAATCACCGGGTATATCCTGGAAGCCGACTGCGGGAATGATCATTTTTCATATTTTTCTGTTTAATCTTGTCACACTTTTCCTTTTGATTCTTTACCTGATCGTACGAAGTCTCAGACAAAGGTAACAAATGCCCGCGCCTTCTTTTCCGCCTTTCAGAAACTGCCGGGGAAGTAAGGCGCTTCTTTCGCATATTCAGATAAAAAGAGCACCGGCGTTCTGAAAAACAAAACGCCGGTTGTCAGCTACTTATTCTCCCGCATTGCCTTTGACTTCTCTGAGCCGGCACGCACACATTCAAAAACAGCACTTCTGAAATTCTTTTCCTCCAGCACGCGAACGCCTTCAATCGTCGTTCCCGCCGGCGAGCAGACCATATCCTTCAGTTCGCCCGGATGCTTCCCTGTTTCAAGAACCATCTTCGCGCTTCCGTAAACTGTCTGTGCCGCGAACACATAAGCATCCTTTCTCTGCATTCCGCCGTGCACCGCCGCATCCGCCAGTGCCTCGATGAACATAAAGACGTAAGCCGGACCGCTTCCGCTGATACCGGTCACAATATCGAAAAGATCCTCCGGTAGAATCGCGGCTTTTCCGAACGCCGACAAAATCTTCAGTGCCTGCTGCGCTTCTTCATCCGTAACATACTCATTAGGACACGCTGCGGCCATTCCCTCGCCCGCCTGCGCCGGCGTATTCGGCATAACTCTGACAATTTTCACCGGCTTATGATCAAACTGCTCCGCCAGATAATCCAGCGTGCGTCCGGCGCCGATGCTGAGTATCACCTGATCTTTTCTGATATGATCCTTGATGCCGCTGATCATATCCGCATAATACTGTGGTTTGATCGTAAAAAACAGATAATCCACATTCTCAATCAGTTCAATATTATCATCCGTAACGTGAATGCCATTCGTTTCCTTTGTCCGCGTTCTCGCTTCTTCTGATGGATCCGCACCGATAATCTCCTCTGGTTTCAGAATCCCGTTTTTAATAATTCCGCCCATCATCGCGTTCGCCATGACGCCGCATCCAATAAAACCTAATTTCATTTTTTCTTATTCTCCTTTATTTTTCAACATTTCTAACAGCCTGCTCAAAGAAATCCTCAATCTTATCAAACGGGATCACATCCATCTTGTAGTAAAGGTCTGTGTGATTTGCTCCCGGAATGATTATCAGCTCTTTGTTGTCCGTCCACTTATTGCCCTCGATCATTGCAGCATACGAGTCCTTCCCCATGTAAAGGGAATGAGCTTTCTCACCATGGATCACCAGCACCGCACTGCGAATCTCATTCGAATATTTAAGAATCGGCTGATTAAGGAAACTGATGCACCCCGTAACTGCCCATCCGGCATTGCCTCCTACAG
>ONJN01000041.1 GCA_900318155.1 uncultured Eubacteriales bacterium | reverse complement strand
CGAGGAACAGATCCGGAGCACGCTCAAACAACTGAACTCCGGCAGCGAGCCCGACACCAGCATAAAAGCCTGATGCCGGCATAAAAGCCTGACACCGGCATAATGTCAGTACACAAAGAGGCGGTGCCTGCGCATCTTACGCGCAGGCACCGCCTCTCCGCATCGTCTTGCAATAATCATTGCATCCCATTTACAGAACCCTTTCACAGGCGAACTGCTAATACCTATTCTCCATGACTCAGGACTCCGCTGCCGCTGATCGGGATTGTTTTACCGCCAATTACAGACGCCGGTTTCTTATGGCCTTTAAAATAATCTTTGTCCCGCGCGAGTACCTCCCGAATCTCGCGTTCCGGCTGTCCCCAGTATTTCTCCTGATCCGCGCCCACACCGATCGCCGTGATATTCAGCTTATTCGCCAGATACAGCGCCCGGTACAGATGATACGTCTGCGAAACAACGACCATCCTCTTCACAAGGAAAATCGATTTTGCCCGATACATTGAGTCATACGTGGAAAAGCCCGCGTGATCACAAAAGATATCCTTTGACGGAATTCCCTTCTTAAGCGTGTAACGCAGCATCACATGGATCTCATTATGCGAAAATGAGCCGTTATCTCCCGAAAGGAGAATTTTCGGCGCAACTTTCTTTTTATACAGCATGATTGCCGTATCCAGGCGATCCCGCAGCATCGGAGTCGGCGTTTCGGAATTGCGGATCCCGGCGCCCAGCACCATAATGCACTGTGGATCAATCGATTTTAGTTCCCCGATCTCTCTGCCGGACAGACTTGAATTCCTTGATGTAACTGCTGCTTTAATGTTATCCTTCTGGGCCTGCACGATGTGATTGTTGACCGTCATCATGCACACGCCCAGAATCGCGGCTACCATCAAAATGATGAAAAATGCCCATTTTAATATTCTTTTCATTTGATTGCCTCTGACAGTTACTCTGTCGTACTGATGATCGTATCATTAGATTTGTCGATCTGACTGACCTTCATCTTGGAAGCGTCCGCAGGATCAATATCATCACTCTTAAGCCCCAGCAGGCTCGGGCCGAGGTAAATCGTTTTCAGCGCCTTTCCGTACAACGTGACTTTACTGTACTCCGTAAAATTCTGACCCTTAATATAATAGTGACCGGCAACATTGACGACTTTATCGATCTTAATCTTTTTAACACCCATCTTCATGCCTGACTTTCTGAACGGATTCGTCCCGCCATAAATGTAATTGCTGCCGTAAAGCATATCGTATCCGAGGATCTTAAGATTTTTGAGATACGTCTTGCTTCTGTAGTCTTTGAGCTGATGATATTTAACTGTAGTTCCGGTGTTGATACCGACTCGGTTTAGAACGTCCGCCGCGAGCTGATAAGCCTTCAGGTTTTTATTCTCCTTCTTCATATCAAAATTGCTCCAGATGACGTATTGCGTCTGGTAAAGATTCTTCGCTTTGTATATTTTTTCAGTCAGTTCCAACGAAGGAATATGATCGCCGTACATCACGAGAACGGTCGGCTCCTTGTATTTCGAAAGAGTATCGGTCAGCTTTTTGACAAATTGATCCATTTCGTAAACCTGATTAACATAATATTCATATTTGTTTTTCAGTTGTTCATTTGGTGCTGAAATCACTCGGATCTTCGGATCCGCCAGCATTCTTTCTTCCGGATACTTCCCGTGACCCTGAACTGAGATCGTGTAGATGTAATCCCGTTTGTCTTTTGTTGACTTCAGTGTATCCATGATCTGACTCGTCAAAATCTTATCCTTCGCCCAGTTTTTCGGAGTTCGCTCAACATCACTCATGTATTCGACCGATGTAAACGTATCATAGCCAAGGTTATCGAAAACGGTATTGCGGTTGTAAAACATAGCCCGATGATTATGGATCGCGTGCGTGGCATAGCCGATGCTCTTCAGATCAAATGCCAGGCTCTCAGCCGTATTGTCCTTCAGGACCGACTTGAACGGGTATTCGCCCGGGCCGAAGAATTTGACCGACAGCCCGGTCATGACTTCAAATTCCGTGTTGGCGGTTCCCGCGCCGCATGCCGGAACAGTCAGACTGCCTGAAGAATATTCCTTCATCAGTCTGCGGTAATTCGGAATCGGATCCTGTGAAAGCTTAACAGCCGAAAACAGCTCCGGATCGACAAAGGACTCCAGCTGCAGGAACAAAATATTCGGCTTATTATTCTCATTCGCCGAGTTATTCTGTACAAGCTTCATCGTTCCGTCACCCGACGACTGTTCTTCTTTGGTAAAAATTTTTTTGATGCCATCCTCAGAATAGCCGGCCGGTTTATGAATTCCCGTGTTCAGCCAGGTATTGACAAAGCAGTATGGAACGCCGTAATCGTCAAAGGCATACGCCAGATTCCCGAAGAATGTACTCAGAATGCCGGCTTTAATCAGCCCGGCAGTCATGCCAAATGTACAGACGATGATCAGCGCAACAGCAATAAAATTTTTTTTATAAGAAAATTTGTCAACATTTTTCGCTTTGATAAAGAGAAGAATGAATCCCAGAGCCAAAAAAAGGAGGACTCCAATAATCAATGCAATTTGAACGGCCGAAAAATAATTAGTTATAATCGTCAGGCCGTCTTTCAGTGAACTCAAATCCTTCATTGTGAACGGGGTCATTCTCTGCGACAAAATGATGCCGTTTGTGATTCCGATCGCCAGCCAGAGCACAGAGATAAAGGTCAGAAGAAATGTCCGCTTCCTCGTCAGCGCACAGATGATCAGCGTCGCATAGATAATCAGCATGTTTATCAGGAAAACGAGCGGGTTGTGGACCATGTAATACAGGCCGCCGTATCCCGGCATCGAATGGCGCGCGAGCGTCTCTATGAACAGATTGTAGACAAAGGCCAGAATCAGACAGCAGCTGAACGGATTCCGAATAACCTTGTTGTTTCTCAACGCTTGTATTTTTTCTCTCATATCCTACCATACCCTCTTTCTGTTATCCGATCCGCAAGTGCCGCAAATTCTTCCAGGCTGAGCGTTTCAGCCCTTCTTTGCGGATCGATCTCCGCACCTTCCAGACATTCACGAATCTTTTCTTTTGGGATCCCGGTGTTCTGCAGCGAATTCAGCAGTGTTTTCCGACGCTGGCTGAACCCCGCGCGGACACAACGGAAAAACATGTTTTCGCTGATCGTTTTGACCGCCGGTTCCGGCAGAATGTCCAACCTCAGTACTTCTGAATCAACCTTCGGCACAGGCATGAAGACTTCCCTCGGTACTTCCGTGACCGTCGTTACTTCGCAGCGGTATTGAACTGCGACAGAAAGCGCTCCGTACGTCCTCGAACCCGGCTTCGCCTTTATGCGTTCCGCAACTTCTTTCTGCATCATAATCGTAATACTTTCTGCGGGCACGCCGCTCTCCAGCAGCTTTATGATGATCGGCGTCGTAATATAATAAGGAAGATTTCCGATTATTTTTACGTTTTCCAGATCTTTTTTTTCTTCGCCGATCAGCTTCGCGAGATCCATTTTTAATATATCCCCATTGATTATTTTTACATTATTATAGGCAGCGAGTGTGTCGTTCAGAACGGTCAAAAGGTTTCTGTCAATTTCGATCGCAACAACTTTTGTCGCAGCCTCACATGCGCCGGACGTTAAAACCCCGATTCCCGGGCCGATTTCAATGACCAGGTCCCCGGGGCCGAGCCCGGCACCTTCAACGATGTCGTCAATGACGCTTTTCTCTGTAATGAAATTTTGTCCCAGACTTTTTGAAAATCTGAATCCGTATTTCTTTTTAATCCATTTGATTGTCGATGGATCGTACAGCTTCATAAAATTCCTCTCTGTTTATGCCAAAAGCATTCAGTTTTGACAGCATCGCTTTGCTGTTCCCATAGCCGATGCCAATCGCAGCCGCGAGCGCTTCCCTTCGTTTTCTGCTGCCGGCGCCGCGCAGGCCGGCCGCATCCATGTCCCACATGGTGAACAGCGGACTTCCGGAACCGGCCTGATGTGCTTCCGGCTCGTTTCCTTCTCTCCGACCGGTTCCTTCCCCGCCGCCGCTCCTTGCTTTATTCAGTGCTTCCCGAATCGCTTCCGGCGACGCATTTTCAACGCCTATTTTATTCTTCTTAAACGCCTGATCCCGTGGCAGAAAAGCCTGCCTGGCATCAGGGAATCTACTGACGATTCTTCTTCTGATGTTTTCTCCGGCCCGGTCCGGGTCCGTAAAAACGATAATACCGCGGTTTTCATGCGCCTTTTCGATCTGCGTCCACATCTCATCACTCATGCCAAAACCATGGGTTTCAATCGTTTCCGCGTCGACCGCGCGTTTGACAGCCGCAGTATCATCACGTCCTTCTACTATAATAATCTCTTCAATTTTCATATTCTTTTTGCCGCTGGACAACGGTTGTTCATAAAATCTTTTATTTTCCGTATATGTCGCTCTCTGATGAATCCCCGTTTTCATCATTCAATATATAAAGTGTTTCCCCCGGTTTGATCAGCTTTAGCTGAATCCGAGCCTGTTCTTCAATATAATTCAAATCATTGACGCTCTCGAATTCTTCTTTCAGCTTTGCCTTCTGCTGTTTCAGTTCTATATTCTGATTCTTTAACTGACTTTGTTCTATCCTCAGGCTGATCACGTTTTTGATTGATACGCCGACCATAATAATCAGAATAAAAATTATGGCACTTAATGACAGTCTGAGTTTATTTATTTTATATTTTTTTCTTCTGCCTCGTCGTTGCCGATGTTCCCTGATCATAGCTTTTTCTCCCAAAACCCACAAATGCAATGCACTTGTATTCTCCTCTGTAATCCATCAATTAATTCTCAAATTCTATACTTTTGATTCTTTCTTCTGCCATATTGCGGCTTCCTCTATACGCTGATCCACACAACGGCACCGCTCTCCCAGATCGGTTACGCCAGTATCGCCGCAGTTTTCACAAAGATACCGAACGTCAGTATAATCCATCTCATAATTATTTTCGGTAAGTAAAACAGCTCTTTCTTCTGTCATACGGTCCATTTTTTGCCTGATTTCCCGATTTTCCTCCGAGTCCTTACCCATCAGAAGCGTTTTTGTCAAATCAACGCCCATTCGACGAATTTCCTCATCGATTTCCCGGATCTGCGGAATAGACCGATATACCTCCTGCAGCCGTTCCTCAGCCTCCCGGTCAGCTTTGCTGCGAAGATATTCATAATACCTGTTCAGCGTCGCCTGAGTTACGACCTGACTGTTGATGCCCCGTCCCCGTCGATCTGCCTCACTCTTCCAGTTCTCGAGCACCTTATTCACATAATTGAAATTCGGACTCGGGATGCCGGCTGTCTTAGCGCAGGCTTCCAGGATCCGGTCCATGCTGAATCCCATCTCGTCGAACCAGTTGTCCATCATCTTTTTCTCCGTCTCCGTAGCGTTCCTGGTAAATCCCAGCGCCCGGAGAATCCGTTTGTATTGATAAAAACGCTGATCGACATCTTCAAGATGTTCCTGAACGGCTGCGACCGTGTTGTATCCGTCCGCCGACCAGTTCCGGATGACTTTTGCCATATACCGCAGGCTCGTTTTATTCTTTCCGAGACAATACTCGACGCCGAAAAGAATTACTTCCGGCGCGATTCGATCGTCTGCGATCCAGGAAAGAATCTCGCTGATTTCCGTCGAACTCAGGCTCCGCGCCATCATGTTTTCAATTTTTTCAAAAGTCGTTTTGACTGTTTCATTTCCGAAAAGATTGATTTCCGGATCTGTCTGAACATCCGGAATATCTTCGTTCTTTCCATACATCTGCTCTTTCAGACTGATAAATTCCACCGTAAAGTCAATTCCACCGTCACTGTCGCGGTAAGATTTTCGAATGGCCCCAAGCTTTTCCCAGTAATTCCATGCGTCATTTACCGTCTTTCCAGAAATTCCGAGCTGATTGGCCATCAACGCGTTGGACATTTCCATTCCGGATTCCGCGTACATATATCCGTAAATATACACTTTGACAAAATCTCCCGGAGCTGCCGGCAAATACTCATTAATAAAAATATTTTCAATCTGCGAGTCCAGGAGATAGAAATCTTTTGTCCTTTTTCGAATGAAATTCATATACACACCTTCTAAGCCTTATCGGCAAATTTTGTGTAACGGGCAACCCAGGTCAGCTCCATCATGCCGGTCGGTCCGCTTCTGTGCTTGGCAATGTTGATCTCGCAGACACCCGGTTTCTCTGAGTTTTCATTATAATAATCATCTCTATACAGGAAAATGACAATGTCCGCATCCTGCTCGATCGAACCTGATTCTCTTAAGTCCGACAACACCGGTCTGTGATTCGGCCGCTGTTCTGGCGCTCTTGAAAGCTGCGACAAAACGATAACCGGACAGTCCATTTCTCTGGCCAGGAGTTTCAAATGTCTGGAAAGATTACTGATCTCCTGCTGCCGGCTGTCCGCGCGGCCTTCGCTTCTCATGAGCTGAAGATAGTCGATCACGACGAGATCCAGCCCTGTGTCGGCTTTCATTCTCCTACATTTGTTTTTAATTTCAAAAACACTGAGATCCGGTGTATCGTCGATATTGATATCGGCGGCAGACAGCGTGTCAGCGGCCATCAGAATCCTGTCCCAGTCGCTCCGGTCAACTTTTCCTTTTTTAATATTTTCCATATCCACTCTGGATTCCATCGACAGAAGCCGCTGTCCCAGTTGCTCCTTAGACATCTCCAGACTGAAAAGGAGTACGTGCGCACCACCTTTGACAGCCGCATTCTGCGCGACGTTAAGCGCAAAAGCCGTTTTACCCATAGCCGGCCTTGCTGCCAGAATCACCAGATCCGATTTCTGCAGTCCGGAAGTCATTTCATCAAGTCTGTGAAATCCGGTCGTGATTCCGGTTACGCTCCCTTTATTCCGAACCGCTTCATCGAGAATATCAATATCTCTGACCAGAATCTCCTTTAACGGCGTATAGTCACTGCGCTGCCGGATCTGTGCGATCGAGTATATTTTTTTCTCAGCTATATCCAGAATGTCTGTGGCATCTTTTTTATTCTCATAGCACAATTCTCTGATTTCATCCGAACTTAGAATCAATCTGCGAATCGAGGACGCCTCCGATACGATTGTCGCATATTCCGCTGCATTGCTCGTGGAAGGTACGCTTCCGGACAATTCGGCAATATATGCTCTGCCGCCGGACGCTTCCAGCATTTTCTGCTTCTTTAATTCATCGCAGACCGTTACGATATCGATCGGCTTCCCGTTTCGATACATTTCCAGCATAACTTCAAAGATACCTTTATTGGCGCTGTCGTAAAAATCTTCCGGAACGACGATTTCCATCGCGTCTGCCATGGCGTCTCTGCTGAGAAGTGCCGCCCCGATTACAGATCGTTCGGCTTCCAGATTATGCGGAGGTATTCTTTCATTCATTGCTTTGATCTACCACTTTAACTGTAAGCGAAGTGTTGATTTCCGTATAAAGTTTGATATCAACGTGGTAAACGCCCAGGTTCTTAATTGGCGTTTCGATTTTGATTTTCTTTTTATCTACCTTAATATCATGCTGCGCTTCAAGTGCGTCAGCAATGTCTTTTGAAGTGATCGAACCGAAAAGTCTTCCGCCTTCACCGGACTTTGTCTTGATTTCAACATCCAGTTTGCTGATCATTTCTGCTTTTTCCTGCGCTTCTGCTTTTCTCTGCGCCTCCTCTTCGGCCTGCTTCGCCTTCACCTTTT
>ONJN01000018.1 GCA_900318155.1 uncultured Eubacteriales bacterium | reverse complement strand
CTCTTCATAAGATATTTGTCTTTCGCCTTCCTGTCCACTTTCAGAACCGGATGATCATAATCTTTGGAGTTCTTCATGATCGTCGCATAATAATCCTTCACACTGACATAAGGTACATTCGGCAGATCCTCATAGAAACGCAGCGTGATTTTTCCGTCCTTCGCCTTCTCAAACAAGCCGGTGCTTCTGTAAACATTAACAGCTTTTTCTTTATATTTGTGCCCGTCGGAAGCAGTCTGCACGCGGCCTCCGGCGCATGCTGACAAACATAATCCTATAAAAACAATAATAATTGGAAATATTCTTTTCTTAACCACAGCGTCTCTCCTCTCCGAGGCCCGACAACCGATTCTTTTCTTACATCCTGCCCACTCAGGCTCATTCATAACTTTTATTAATCAAAGCTTTCCTTCTTCAGACAAAAAAGCATCTCCGAAGAGATGCTGAAGTACCGCGACAAGTGCTGTCAGCACCCATGGATCGTCGGGAGGAGCTGCATACATGGCTGCGTCAAAGCACGCATCACGGCACTCCTAAGGATTACGCATAACCGTGATCAGTGACAGTCCATGGCGTGGATGTCGTATCCCGCGTCAGAATCCACTTAAAATGCTCATATTTATGATTCGGCTCGAGCCCATTTTTATGATCCTTATCATCCGTAGTAAAAGTTGATTCCAGGACCATCACCTGTTCAGGGGCCAGTTTCCTAATCTTTGCTTCCTCCTTGACCTCTTTATCCCCGGCATAATCAATTCGTTCCATTGTGCAGCCTTTAAAGTTTTTGAAATACTCCATTACTACATCAACTGCTTCCTCGTAAGCGTCTCCGTTATAATATTTGGATGAAAACGAACCCGTTTTCACGGATGAACACCCGGCAAAGCACAGCATAATCACAGCAATCAACAAGATGACATAAAAAATTGATTTTTTCATATATTAAGAGCCTCCTTTGCTCTGTCTTAAAACAATATACTGCAGTATCAGTTTTTGAACAAGAACATTGGCAGCGGTATATCATTTTCGCTGTTTTCTGACAGAATTTACAGTCCGCCGGCAACTCACAGCAACGCTCTCACAGGCCGGGGCCTGCGGGAGAATCGTTGTTAGTTATGACCTGTTCGGGTACATCTTATTCGGACATGCTCTGCTCAGTTACGTCCTGTTCTTCTTTCCAGAAATCAAGTTCGTCCTCAGGTAAACCAATATTTTTCGCGTAAAATACCGGATCTTTCCCTTCAGCTTTCTGTTTTTCGTAATCTTTCAGCGTATTAATCGCGACTGCTCCCAGCAGCATACAGCAAGGCAGATTAATCAGAGTCAGCCCGCCCATCGTGATATCCGCCATGGCCCAGGCGGCATTCATCGGAATCAGCGCACCAACAAAAACGATCAAAGCGCAAATAATATGAAATCCTTTCATAAACGATGCCGAAGGCTGTTTTTTACCATTCAAATATATGAGAGCATTGTCTACATAAAAAAGGTTTCCAAGCAACGTTGTGAACGCAAATAACACCATGGCAACCATTATAAATACTGGTCCGGCGTGGCCGAATACGGTGGAGATCGCCATCTGTACATATGGAGCACCGGATACTTTCGGACTGATTTCTACGCCGGATGCAAGACACATCAGCGCCGTCGCTGTACAAAGCAGCAGGGTGTCAATATATACGGAAAGCGTCTGTACAAGTCCCTGCTTTGCCGGATGTGAGACCTTAGCGGCCGCCGATGCGTTCGGCGCTGAACCAACACCCGCTTCGTTGGAAAAAAGACCTCTCTTAATGCCGTAGATAACACACGAGCCGGCGACTCCGCCCAGAATCGACCTGAAATCAAACGCGTCTCTGAAAATCAAAACAAACATGGACGGAACATTTTTGATATTCGCAAGGATTACGATAAGCGCGATTACCACATACGCAATGCCCATAAAAGGTACAATCAGACTGGTAATTTTAATGATGCGCTTCCCGCCGCCCAGCAGACAGTAAGCGGTAAGAATGGCCAGGATCCCGCCGATAATGGCCGGAGTGACACTCTTGTTATAAAAAGGAAAAACCTCAAAGGTTGACTGCAGGTTGTAAGAACAAAGCAGGTTGAATCCGACCGCGTATGTCGCGATCAGAAAAACGCAGAATAAGCCGGCGATTACCGGTGCATGAAGCGCTTTTTCAATATAATACGCAGGTCCGCCGTAACAGTCTCCGTTTTCCTTCTTTCTTTTGTAGACCTGTGCCAGGGTACTCTCGATAAAGGCCGATGACGCCCCGACGATACACATGACCCACATCCAGAAGCAGGCACCCGGGCCGCCCAGGCAGATCGCGGTTGAAACACCTATTATATTACCGGTTCCTACACGCGATGCCGTAGACACCAGCATCGCCTGAAGCGATGAAACATTCTGTTTATCTGCCGGAGGTTCCATCAGAAGCCGGATAGATTCCGGAAAAAGACGGATCTGAACACCTTTTGTCCGGCATGTAAAATAAATACCGGCCAGGCACATTACAACGATCAATATCGGATAATACATGATATTGTCGATCTGGTCGAGTAGCTTTACGATCATACAAGTTCTCCCTTCTTTCAAATGATCATTGTATTGATCATTTGACAATCACACCGATCATTCCCCGTCAGCTCCCGGATTTGACGAATGATCTTCACGTATATAACTGATAAATCCAAAAATTCAGAATATTTTTCCGGGAACGATTCATAAAACCGTTTATGAAATAAAACCAACAATTAAATTATCCTTATTTATAGTCATGATGTCAATGTGATTTTGGAAAAAGGGAGAAATTTCTGTCTTTTCCGGCCTGTGACAGTTTTTGCGATTATTCACATATAGCCGCCCATGACCACACAGTCAAAATAATTGAAATCCCGATTGCCGCGCTGTAAGACGAAATAAATTCCAGCAGCATGTAGCCTGTCATGAATAACAGAGGCGCGACGATCTTTGTCACTTCCCCACCTATATACGACAAAGAAAAGTCAGGCAGATATTGCTGAAAATCCCGGTGATACTTCCGAAGAGCACGTACATCAAATAAACCTGCCAGTACCAGGTATTTCGCGCGGAAACACCGGCACAGACGCTGAAAGAAAGTATTTGTCAAAAAGATAAAAAGCGCAGGCCCGCAGTCCGGACTTACGCAAATAATTATTTGTCACTCAACTGGATTTCCTTTTATTAAACGCATACTGCAGTTCGTATCCGGGAATGCCCCTCGAATTTTGTGACTGTAAGGAACTGAGGCTTTGGCTAAATGTGAAATCTTATCAAAGCCTGTATTCATACAGCTCGAAGTCTGTCCAGCCGGTATCTTCATAAAACATCGGAAGTGTGTGCAGATACTGGAATCCCAGCCTGAAATACAATTGCTTCGCCGCAGCATTGCCTTTCAGAACATCTAACCGGATAACCTTTTGATGATTCTTTCGCGCTGTTTCTATGGCAAACTTCACCATCATTTTGGCGTATCCCTTCCCGGTATGCGAAGGGGCGACCCCAAGGGCGTGGATCACAGTTACTTCATCTGGTTTTGCCTCTGTCGGCCACTGGAACTTCTGATACTCTTCATTACATTCATGATTAAGTATCATCACCGCCGCGATCTTCTCACTCACAACAGCGATGTAAAACTCTCCGTCACTGATGGTTTTCATCAAATATTCCGGAGCAGGATAGATATCCTTTTTCCATCCCACGCTGTTTGTGGAACTCCCTACTGCATCAATCAGAGAATGGTAAAAAGCTCTGATTTCCGAATACTGACTGGGTTCAGCTTTCCTAATGTTCATCATAACTCCTTAATAATCGCCCTCACCGCCCGGGATTGCTGTTCTGTTCCGGTAATGAAGGCTGTTCCATCACCGGACTGAATTCCGTAATTGCCGAACTGAGCATGGTTCCCGCCTTTAATACGGTATTCATAATACTGTTTCGGCGCAATTCTTCTGCCTTTTTCGATATTATTTATTGAACAGATTTTGTCTTCAGTCCCATAAATTACGATTTCAATCATACGATCATTAAGTTTCCTTTTTGTGTAAGATGCAAGAAAAATCACACCATCAACCTTATTACTGTGTTTAGCGGCATATTCAGCCGCCATTGCTCCTCCCAGTGAATGTCCGCCAACATACCAATGGTCATATTCAGTCTTTTTCATTACAGAATCCGCCCGGTTTATCCCGAAAAACGCAAATCGAAGAGGCATCTTAACAAGGCAGACATCCAATTTTTTCTCAGCCAGACTATGAAGGAGAGGCGCGTATGCGGTTTCTTCCACTTTTGCTCCCGGATAAAAGATAAATGCATTTTTTTCCGAAGGGCCGTCAAAAAACCATCCATAATCTGTTTTTGATACATCTACAGCTTCATCAGAACGGAGTGCCGTTATTGCGGTCTTATCAGCGTGATAATAAAAACCTGCGTAAAACAGGAACACAATAACGACAATCGAGATGATAATAATCAGTAAATTCCGAAAAAAAAGAATTTTGTTATGCTTTTTCGTTTTCGCTGTCGTTTTTGATTCTTTCCTTCTCAATGAACGCTCCTCTTTTCATTCATTCCCTGCACTCACTTTGTCCTGTTTTCAAGCTTTCGCACCAGTTCTCTGAAAAAAAAGGCGTTCCGGCCATATTCCGAGACGGCATTCACCGCGTTTTCGGTCAGTTCATGAAGCCGCTTCCGCGATCCTTCCATGCCATAAAGCGAAATATATGTCAACTTGTTGTTCTTTTCATCCTGGCCGGTACTTTTACCGAGTTCTTCTTCGGTTCCGACAACGTCCAGAATATCATCTGCAATCTGGAACGCCAGCCCCAGATTTTCGGCGTAAAGCGTCATATCACGCATCATCGCTTTGTCCGCGCCGCCGATATAAAGACCGGCTCTGATCGAAGCGATGATCATATCCGCGGTTTTATGACGATGAATATATTTAAGCATTTCCGCAGAGTCATTCTTATCCTCAGAACCATAATCCCGGTTGTCTCTGCTCTCCGATTCCAGATCGGCGGATTGACCCGCGACCATGCCGCGGATACCGGCTCCGTCCGAAATCGCGTCAGCCGCCCGTACCCTTTTTTCAAGTTCTTCCCCGTTTTCCGCGTGAAGAAGCATGTCTTTAAACATGATCTCAAAAGCAGCGCTCAGCAGCCCGTCTCCCGCCAGCACAGCCATTCCGTCTCCGTAAACAATGTGATTTGTCGGTCTTCCCCGTCTCAGATCGTCGTCATCCATCGCCGGGAGATCGTCGTGGATCAGAGAATACGTGTGAATGTACTCCATCGCCGCCGCGTATGGCAGCGCCTCCTCGATGCTGCCGCCCGCAAACACACAGGACGACAAAAGGAGGACCGGACGGAGTCTTTTGCCGCCGGACTGAATACTGTACTTCATGGCTTCAAACAACGTGCGGTCAAACTCTCCTGTGTTCTCCAGGTGATCCAACAAGTATCCATCAATTATTGCTTTATATTCGTCAAAATTATTTATCATTCCTCAGAAGCTTCCTTGTTAAAAAGATCATACGTCTCAATTTTCTGCTCTGCAGAATCCAGAATCTGCAGGCATTTTTTATAATGTTCCATGCCGTCCTCAAAACACCGGATCGCTGTTTCCAGATCGGTATCCGGATCACTGATTTTCCGGGTCAGCTGCTCAAGCTCGGCCATCGATTTTTCAAATCCTTCTGATTTATTTGTCATAATTGATCCTCGCTTACTTCAAGAGAAGTGATCCTGCAGTGCGCGCGTCCTTTATACAAAGTCAGCAGGTATTCCTCTCCCGTTTCCAGCAGAGCGGCATCAGAAATCATATGTCCTGCATCATCTGAAAGAATCGAATACCCGTTCTTCATGATCCTTCGCGGATCGTTCGTTTCCAGAATGATCCTGAACTTTTCCAGCCGGTCGGATTCAGATTTCAGCTTCTCACGCAGCCGGTTCAGAATGTTGTACAGACCGTTTTCGGTTTTCATCCTGTTGTATTCGATCCTGCTCATCAGCTGACTTCGCATCCGGGAAACCAGCTCACCCATCCGGGTTTCCAGCAGCGAAATATCCGGTACCGCCAGTACGCCGGCCTTTGTCGGCGTTTCCGCGCGCATGTCGGAAACCATGTCCGCGATCGTAAAGTCGATTTCATGGCCCACCGCGGAAATCACCGGTATCTCTGAATTGTAAATGCTTCGGGCAACGATTTCTTCATTGAAGGCCCAGAGATCTTCCGGAGAACCGCCTCCGCGACCAACGATCATGACGTCGATGTCGTCGAAATTTCTGTTGAGATCAGCGATTGCTCCCGCAATCTGCGCGGCCGCGCCGGTGCCCTGAACCAGGACAGGCACGATCATCACGCTGACAAAACGATTTCTCGCCTGAATATTCTTTAATATATCCCGAACGGCCGCGCCGGTGCCGGATGTGACCACCGCGACTTTTTCGGGGAATTCCGGCAGCGGTTTCTTATGAGCCGGATCAAACAGTCCTTCTTTATCCAGCTTTGCCTTCATTTCCTCAAAAGCGATCTGCAGGCTGCCGAGTCCCTCTGCTTCCAGCTCTTTAACGTTCAGTGAGTACATACCGCCTTTTTTATATACGCTGACCGCGGCGGTCACGGTGACTTCCATGCCGTCCGCGAGCTGATATCTGAGCCCGGCGGCACGTTCACGGCTTATAAAACAGCGGATCCTGCTAAATGAATCGATCATCGTGCAGTAAATGTGGCCGCTGGAATGGTATTTGACCCCGTAAAGCTCCCCGCGCGCC
Source organism: uncultured Eubacteriales bacterium (assembly GCA_900318155.1). GTDB lineage: Bacteria > Bacillota > Clostridia > Peptostreptococcales > Anaerovoracaceae > Aminicella. The sequence continues at coordinate 24,371 of ONJN01000018.1, read as the reverse complement.
CGGACGTTGCTCAGGATCGGATCCGTTCCGAGTATCCGTGAAATGTATTCATTCAGCTGTGAGATACTGACAGGTTTAAGTGCCATGCGTCCTCCTTGCGGGATCAGCTTTTTTCGTTTCCCGGTTTCCGATTTCTTGATTTCCGGACAAAACGGGTCTCACCGCCTGTTCCATCCATCCGCCTGTTCAATGCCCGGCGTCCGCTCCCGTTTATACTGCTCCATGCCGAGCAGCGCGATTCCTACTGCGTTGTCGGAAGAAAGCGCGGGATCACCGAAGCAGGCTTCGATCTCCGGGCTTTTTTTACGGATAGCCGGAAGAAGATTTTTTCGGATGTATCCGCTCGCAGAAACCCCGCCCGCAAAAATAAAATCTCCGATGTCATATTTTTCCGAAAGTTTAACCGTCATCCGAACGATCGCCCGGGTGATTTCTGCAAATAAAGAATGAATCAGCGCCGCCCGGAATCCGCTGATTTCAAAGGATTCCCCGGATTCCTCGGACACACCGGTTCCTCTGTGCCCACCAGAACCGGAACCAGATCCAGAGCAAGCGCCTGTTTCCGCCGGAACTCCTTTGTCCGTGTGTTTCCTGACCAGATTGCCGCAGTGCGTCTCAATTCCGGAAAGATTGATAAACCCATCCGGGCATCGTATCACCGGAAGCGAAAGTGATTCCGCTTCTTCCCCGGCATTCATCGCAATCGTATCCATCGCTTCACCTGACGGAAAATCAAAACCCAATGCCACACCGGTCCTGTCTAAAAGCTGCCCGAAAGAAATATCCCTGCTGCCTCCGACAAGATCGTATACACCCTTTTCCCGATCAATCAGAATCGCCTCTGTCGTCCCGCCGGAAAAATGAAAAGTGACAAAACGATTCTTTTCTTTGAATTTACTGAAATACTGAATGGCGGCAATATGCCCTTCCTGATGCGAAAACTCATACAAAGGAATTCTCATCGCAGAGCCGATCGCGCCGGCGGCGGCCATACCAGACATGAAAACCGGCATGTATGAGCCGTCTACAGGGCGCGGTCTTGACGAAACCGCCGCGCAGCGAAGCTTCCCCTCTCTGTATCGCTGATCCGCAAAAAGCGCGTCCAGTATCTTCGGCAGATTGACCGTGTGCTGAAAAACAGCCTCCTGCTGCCGGAGCCCGCGTTTTCCCCGCACAACGGAAAGCAGTTCCCTTTGATCCGAAACGATCCGGCCGTTTTCATCCACAATCGCCGCAGAAGTTTTGTAATTACTTGTATCGATCCCCAGAAAAAAATCACTCATAACTGCTCCCGCACGACGCGTCCGAGTATCCCGTTAATGAACTTTGACGCTTTGTCTGTACCGTATGTTTTGGCAAGTTCAACGGCTTCATAAATCGAAACCTTTACCGGAATATCGTCCATGTATTTGATCTCGCAGATCGCAAGCTGCAGGATCGCAAGATCGACCGGGGACATTCGGGACGTTTTCCAGCGAATGCTGTACTGGTCTATCAGCCCGTTCACCTCATCCCTGTTATCCAGAAACGCGTCCTCAAGCGCATCAAGGTACGACTCCTCCCCGGACAGATCGTGTTCCTCCGTGATTTTCCGGCCGCGCCCGGGACTGAAATCTTTCAGCAGGTTCATCTGATACATTGCCTTCATCATCAGTTCACGGGCTTCCGATCTTTTTTCAAATCTGTTCACGTTCATTTTTCCTTTTCTCCCGGCAGTTCAACGCCATGGACATGAATGTTGATTTCACTGATTCTGATTCCGCAGTTTTCATAGACCGCTTCTTCAACGGCTCTCTGAATATCCCAGGCCACCTGCGGTATAGGGGATCCATATTCAACATTGACAAAAAGATCCGAAATGAGTCTGCCGTTGCTCTCCGTCAGCCGTACACCTTTTGTCCGCGATCCACCGATTACAGGAATACTTTTCAGGCTATTCGGCATCTCGGGCAGAATACTGGACAGCAGCGGACTCATACGAACGACCCCGTTAACTGACAAAGCGGTTTTTGAGATAACAGAAAGAATCTCATCGGTATCATAATTCTTCTGTTCATTTTTCTGTACTTGTGTTTCGCCGGAATTTATTTGTTTATCATTCATGGTTTTCCTGTTCTTTAATAATGATTTTGATTTTTACGATTCTGCGTTCTTTGACTGACAGAATGGTAAACATATACCGGCCGTATTCGATCGTCCTGTTGATGTAACCGTCTTCAGGGATCTCGCCGATCAAATCGATAATAAAGCCGCCGATCGTCTCACTCTGGTCGGATTCCAGATCCGTACCGATCTCCTCGTTCAGATCGTCAAGCGGAACACTGCCGCTGATAATATAAGTATTTTCATTGACACAAGCAATACGGTTTTCTTCCGTATCGTATTCGTCGTCAATTTCTCCGACGATTTCCTCAATAATGTCCTCCATCGTAACGATGCCGCTGAAACCACCGTATTCGTCAATCAAAATCGTAATGTGCTGCCGTTCTGCCTGAAGCTCCATAAACAACGTCGAAATATTTTTTGTCTCCGGCACAAAATACGGCTTCCGGAGTATCTTTTCTATGTCTACTCCCTCAAAACCATATTCCCAGGCCTTAACCATAAAATCCTTTACATGAAGAATTCCTATGATATTATCCGGCTCATCTTTACAGACAGGAATACGGGAATGTTTCATTTCCATCAGCTGATCCATGTATTCTTCGGCAGGATCACTGATATCTATAAGAAACACATCCGTTCTCGGCGTCATGATCTCATATGCCTGTTCATCATCAAAACGAAAAATACTGCCGATCATTTTCCTGCCTTCTTCTTTGATCGCGCCGCTCTGCTCACCTTCCTCCAGCATCGACATGACGTCGTCTTCTGAGAATTCATTTTCGTCGCCGCCGATGTTTTGCCTGAATATGATCAGGAAAAGGTTGGCAATACTGCGCATAAGAAACGTCAGCGGAAACAGCAGCCGGTTCATGAACAGCTGGATACCGGCAAATGACAGCGCGATGGATTCGCTGTGCTGCCTGGCGGTCTTTGTCGGTACAATATAAGAAAAACAGACGGCGCAGGCAATATATATTATGACTCTGACAATGGGAATCCATAATACTTTCCCGGGAATAATCCATATGCAAAGAATACCGACTGTGAGCAGCGCGTAACTGAGCAGCCGGTTTGTATACTTATAATCTGATGGTTTTTGCAGCAAACGCATCAGACGTTCGGGGTTTTTACCCGAAGTGTTTTCTGACAGCTGCTTTATCCTGCTTTTACTCGTCGAATCCAGCGCGGTCTCCGACATGACTGCCAACGCGTTGACAATCAGTACAACGACGGCTGCTAAAATCAGCGGCACATAACTATCGGGATCTGACAACATTTCTGATTCACACTCCTGGTTACTCTAATAAAACTGAAATCCGGAAACAGAACCCACCGCCTGAAGAAACGGAGGGGACATCCGGCACTCACTAAACTTTTTTTCTGAGAATATAATCTTTTTTAACAGGTTCAGCCACTTTAAACTTTAGGATCTGCTGCGGATGCGGCGCGCTCTGTACCGACTCGCCGGATTCATAATCATACATTTCCGTAATCACCTGCTCAAAGAAACTGATGTCCGGACCGAATATTTCTATTGTTTCGCCGACGGTCATTTTATTCCTCTGCTCGACGACCGCGTAGCCGGTCTGCGCATCGTAATCCAGTACTTTTCCGACAAAAGAATAATCTTTGATGTATTTGCTCGTCTTATAATTCTGTTCGTTCCCCGTCGGGTAACCGTAATAAAACCCGGTCGTGAACTCACGATGGCTGGCTTTCAGCAGCTCGTCCATCCACTCATCTTTGAATTCAAAATGCTCGGGATTGGCATAGTATGCGTCAATCGCCTGTCGGTAGGCGTGGATGACGGTCGCCACATAAAAAATGCTTTTCATACGGCCTTCGATTTTTGCAGAGGTAATGCCGGCGGCAGCCAGATCCGGAATATGCCGGATCATACAGAGATCCTTGGAATTCATGATATACGAACCCCGTTCATCTTCCTCGATCGGGTAATACTGGCCGGGCCGCTTTTCTTCCACCAGCGAATACCTGTAACGGCACGGATGCGCGCAAAGACCCCGGTTGGAATCCCGCCCGGTCATAAAATTGCTTAACAGACATCGGCCGGAATACGAAATACACATAGCGCCGTGGACAAAGGATTCTGTTTCCATGGTCTCCGGCAGATAATCATTGATCATCCGGATCTCGGCCAGCGAAAGCTCGCGCGCCATGACCAGGCGGCTGATTCCCGCGCGCTGCCAGAAGGCAGCTGCTTTGTAATTGGTCAGATTCGCCTGGGTGGACAAATGGAGATTCGCGTCCGGAATTACTTCTTTAATAACGTCGATGATCCCCGGGTCAGAAACTAAAAAAGCATCGATATCGATATCGCGGATCTGCCGGAGATAACTATATAACGGTTCAATATCCTCGTTGTGCGCATAGATATTTATCGTCATATAGCATTTTTTATTTCTTTGATGAGCAAAAGCCACGCCTTCACGTATATCTTCGATCGACATATTGCCAGCTCCGGCCCGCAGAGAAAAAAACTCTCCACCAAAGTAAACGGCGTCAGCGCCGTAAATAATCGCAATTTTCAGTTTTTCAAGATCACCGGCCGGTGCCAGCAGTTCAATTTTTTTCATACTCTGATCATTACTATTTTTGTATGGAGACCGCCAGCCCGTCGCCGACGGACAAAATAAAGGTCTCCAGTTTACTGTGGGCACAGACATAGTCTACATACGCCCTCATTCTTTTTATGCTTGTTCGGTGTTTTCTGTGCGGATCATACTCATCGGAAAGCGTCATTCCATGCTGCAGAATGTTATCGGAAACAAGAACCGCATCCGGTGATGTGATCGTCAGCGCGCCTTCAAGAAACCGCTGATAATGGCTCTTTGCCGCATCTATAAAAACAAAATCAATATTTCCGGTCCCCAGTTCCCGAAGTTTATCGACCTCTTCCCGACCGTCGCCCAACAGAACGCGGACACGGGATTCCAGTCCCAGCGTTTTAAGGTTTTCAACCGCACGATGATACAGGATTTCTTTTTTTTCGATCGTAATCACTTCTGCGTCCGGACAAGCGTAAGCGAAAAAAGCTGCAGAATAGCCGATCGCTGTCCCGATTTCCAGAATTCTTTCAGGCTTTTTCAGTGACAGCAGCATTCTCAGAGTCATTTCCGTTTCTCTCAGTATAATCGGAATCTTTTCAGCCTCGCCCTGCTCCCGCAGCGAGATTAGATGCTCGTCGACCGGAAAATAATAACGGTCTGTAAAATCTGTAATCAGATGGTTTTTAAAATCCATATTTTTATCTTTCCGGGCTTATTTCTCACTCTGTTTTGCCAGTGCTTTCGCATAGGCCTCCTTATCCTTGAGAAATTGCTCGTGCGAATTTGAAAAAGTTGATGATCCGTCAAGTTTATCACTGGCTACAAAATACAGGTACGTTGTCTCCGAAGGATAAAGCGCTGCTTTGATCGAGTCTTTTCCCGGACTGCAGATCGGTCCGGGCGGCAGTCCGTTGTTGGTGTAAGTATTATACGGCGATGATTTCTTTGTATCTGCATAAGAAATGTTTTCTTTATGACTGCCGTCGAGTTCAAGAAGATACTGGACGGTGGAATCCATCTGAAGCGGCATATTCTTCTTCAGTCTGTTATAGATCACGCTGGCGATCTTTTTTCTGTCTTTCGGTACACCGGCTTCGTTTTCAATAATGGAGGCAACAGTGATGATTTCGTTTTCTGTATAACCGAGTTCCTTTGCCCTTGCCTTATATTTGTCAGAAAACACTTCTTTAAAACGATCGAGCATCATCCGTACTATTTTATCGTCGGTCACATTCTTCGGGATCTTATAAGTGTCGGGATACAGATATCCTTCCAGCTGATGATTTCCGGACTGAGCTCCCTCAAGGAAAGCATAATCTTTCTTATATCTGCCGCTCTCTATGAGCTTAACAAACTTTTCTTCATCGACAATGCCTTCATTGCTTAGCTTACGCGCGGTTTTATATTCATTATATCCTTCAGGAACTGTAAAATGGATGTCATTGGTTTTTCCGCTGACAATAATCTCTGAGATCGTTTTCATATCCATCGAAGGAGAAAGATTATACGACCCCGCAAGATATTTTTCTGAATAATTGTTCGCTTTACTGTAAATTGTGAAAACAGTCTCTGAAGCGATGATTTTATTCTTCTTCAGAATCGCTCCGATATTTTTCGTCGTCGAACCCGTCGGGATATCAACCGATATAATTTTTTTTGCCGACCGGTCAAGCGCACCGGTCATCACCTGATAACTGCACGCAACAGATGTCAGTATGAGAACCACCAGTATGAGGATCAGCACGGCCAGTTTCTTTCTTTTTTTCGGTCTATTCGTTGTTTGTTTATCCGTTCTCATAGATTTCCTTTCACTCGTTCCCTGGATGATCCGCTTATTTAAATAGGGACGCTGCAAAAAACAGCGGCCCTCTGATTATTAAATATTAAAATAGCAGTATTATTCCTTTGATCTTCCGAGATACTCACCTGAACGCGTATCGATCTGGATTTTCTCGCCTTCTTCGATAAAAATCGGTACCTGAACAACCGTACCGGTCTCAACAGTCGCTGATTTAGTAACATTTGTCGCCGTGTCACCTTTGATTCCCGGTTCTGTTTCAATGATAACCAGATCGACAAAGTTCGGAGCGTCTACCTGGAAAGCTTTTCCCTGAAAGAATTTGATTGTAACTTCATCATTTTCACGAATCCATTTGATTGCATCCTCGACTTCTTCTTTTCCGAGAGGTACCTGCTCATAGGTTTTCTCATCCATGAAATAGTACAGTTCTCCGTCGTTGTAGAGATACTGCATAGTCTTGGTTTCAATGTGCGCCAGATTGAATTTATCATTCGGATTAAACGCTTCTTCTCTTGTCGCTCCGGAAATGATATTTCTATATTTCGTTCTGACAAAAGCCGCACCCTTACCCGGTTTTACATGCTGAAAATCGAGAACTACATGTGGTTCTCCGTTAATTTCAAAAGTCAGCCCTTTTCTAAAATCTCCTGCAGTAATCATAGATCATATCTCCTTAATTAAATTATTGTAATTATTATATCAAAACTGAGGCATATTGCCAATATTAACAACTTCGCCGAGGATTTTGTAAACATCTGCAATCATCAGAGAAAACCTCATCAAAGCCTGCATATACTGTGCGGTAGCCGGATCAGTCATCAGCGTCTGAGACATCTGCTGTATCTCCTGCATAAAATTCGGAGGAAGCTGTTCGCCGGCCATCTGTTTTGCCTGAAAATCCAGCTGCATTTTCTGAAGTCTTTGAATCTTTTCTGCAGCCAGCGGATTCTGATCGATAACCTTCTGCATCTCCATATACTGTTTGTATTCCTGTGACTGTTTTATTGCATCTGCAAGATCGTGTGCCTCTTCATATACATTCATGCCTGTCCTCCTATAATTCAATAAAAATAGGTAGAATAAGCGGACTTCTCCTTGTCTCTTTAAAAAGAAGTTTTCGCAGCTCATCTCTCACATCATTTTTTATTGTATTCCAATCCCTGAACCCATCATTCAGGCTGCGCTCAATCGCGTCATGAGCAATGATTCTGGCTCTCTCAATCAGTTCCTCATTTTCTTTAACGTAAACAAAACCTCTGGAAACGATCTCCGGTCCGGAAATCAGAACGCCGTTCGCGCAGTCTACTGCCGCCGCGATGATGATCAGGCCCGATTCCGACAAAAGCTTTCTGTCCCGTAATACAACATTTCCGATATCACCCACACCGAGCCCGTCAACCATAATATCTTCCGCACTTACAACATTCTTAAACCGGATTGCTTTTTTTCGGTCAACCGTCAGCTGATCACCGTTGCTTAAAATGAAAATGTGGTCTTTTTTCATTCCCAGTCTCACAGCAAGGTCTTCATGAACGATCAGATGACGGTGTTCGCCGTGCACCGGCATAAAAAACTTGGGTTTTATCAGAGAATGCATCAGCTTCAAATCTTCCTGGCAGCCATGCCCGGAAACATGGATATCGGCAATATCGTTGTAAATAACTCTTACTTCCTTCTCATACAATTTATTGACTACCCTTGAAACTGTTTTTTCGTTTCCCGGAACGGGGGTTGACGATAAAACTACCGTGTCACCCTTCTTTAATTTTACGTTTTTATGATCGTCATCCGCCATCCGGGTCAGCGCGGACATCGGTTCACCCTGACTTCCGGTTGTGATGATTGTGATCTCACTGTCCGGGATATTCTTCGCATGACTCAGTTCAACTAGGGCGCTCTGCGGAAATACTAAATAGCCGAGTTCGACCGCCAACGCAACAACTTTTTCCATACTCCTTCCGGATATCGCAAACCGCCTTCCGTGTTTGATCGAAAGATCGATGATCGTCTGTACACGGTGGACATTCGATGAGAACGTCGCAATAATGATTCGTTTGTCCGCGGAATCGAATATGCGTCCCAGCGTTTCACCGACAACTCTTTCAGATGGTGTAAAGCCCGGCCGTACGGCGTTAGTGCTGTCGCACATCATCAGGTCAATGCCGCGGGACCCGATCTTTGCCAGTTTCCCGAAGTCGATCGGGGCACCGTCGATCGGCGTGTAGTCGATCTTGAAATCACCTGTATGGAAAATACTCGCGGCCGGCGTCTCAATGAACAGACAGATCGCGTCCGCGATCGAATGGGTCGTCCGGATCGCCTCCACGGTGAATTCCCCCATGCGGATCCGGTCGCCGGCATTAACCGTACGAAGATCCCCTTTGATATTATGTTCATCCAGTTTGCTTTTCACCAGTCCCAGCGTCAGACGTGTTCCGTAAATCGGCACACTGATTTCTTTCAGTAGATACGGAACTCCGCCGATATGGTCTTCGTGACCATGTGTCAGCACAACGCCCTTCACTTTTTCCATGTTATTTCGGATATAACTGAAATCCGGTATAACAACGTCGACACCGAACATTTCATTATCTGGAAATGACATTCCGCAGTCGATGATCAGGATCTGGTTCTTATACTCCAATACCGTCATGTTCTTCCCGATCTCATCCAGTCCGCCGATCGGAATAATCTTCACATTTTCGGCTTTTTTCCTGGTCGTCGCATTCTTCGAGTTTTTTGACGAAGTGCTGAATCTGGTCGGTTTCTGACTGACTTTCCTGATCGGCAGGTTCAATTCCGTTCCGAAATTGATGTCGAAAGCACTCTTTCCCTGTGTCGGTTTCTGTACGGATCGGGTTTTCCTGTTGGAATTCTTCACGTTCTTCGGCTTTCTGACAGAATTGAAAGATTTAAAGCCAGCATTTCTTCCGTCTCTGGTTTTTCTGCCTGAAGTCGGTCTTTTTCTGTTGCTTCCTGTTTTCATTCGTTCCTTTCTGACTTATTTGGCAACAAAGTTAACAAGTCTTCCCGGAACTACGATCGTTTTCACGACATTTTTGCCTTCCAGCAATTCAGCTACTTTTTCATCAGCCAGAACCGCTTCTTCAAGCTGTTCTTTGTCCAGATTTGAATTAACTGAAAGCTTATGTCTGAGCTTGCCATTGATCTGTACAATTATTTCAACATTATCCTGTACAAGAGCTTCTTCGTTGAGCTCCGGCCATTTTTCATGTGCCAGAGAAGTGCTGTGTCCCAGCGCCTCCCACATTTCTTCACAAATATGCGGAGTAAACGGAGCCAGCATCAGGACAAGGTCGTTCACCGCTCTGCAGAAAAGTCCCTCATTCACATTTTCAAGCTCTTTGTATTTGTACAGCTTATTAACAAGCTCCATAATGGAACTCACGGCCGTATTGAAATTGAAACGATCTCCTATATCGTCCGTAGTTCTTCTAATCGTCGTATTGAGAACGTAGTTCAGGTCTTTGTCGTCATCTGTCCTGATTTCAAAGTCTGTATTGTTCGTATCATAGTTGCTGACGAATTCATAAACAAGACGCCATACGCGGTTCAGGAACCTGAAACTTCCCTCAACGCCTTCATCCGACCAGTCCAGTTCTCTGTCTGGCGGCGCGGCGAATAAAATAAAGAGCCTTGCGGTATCCGCTCCGTATTTTTCAAGTATTTCTTCCGGACTTACAACATTGCCCTTGGATTTACTCATTTTAGAAAAGACGCCGTTTTCGTCAGCTTTATTGACCATGCCCTGTGTAAGAAGATTCCGGAACGGCTCGTCCTGACTGACCAGTCCGAGGTCGTGAAGCGCCATCATGAAAAATCTCGCATACATCAGGTGCAGAATCGCATGTTCTACACCGCCGATATACTGGTCTACATTCATCCAATAATCCACTTTTTCCTTATCAAAGGCTGCCTCTTCATTGTGCGGATCACAGTATCTCAGATAATACCATGACGAATCGAGGAACGTGTCCATCGTATCGACTTCGCGCTGTGCTTTCTTTCCGCAGACAGGACATGCGCATTCGACAAAGGATTTTGAGGTTGTAATCGGCGATTCACCTTTACCTGTAAATTCAACATCTTTCGGAAGGAGGATCGGGAGATTCTCTTCTTTTTCAGGAACCCATCCGCAGTCTTCACAATAAACCATCGGAATCGGCGTTCCCCAGTATCTCTGTCTGGAGATCAGCCAGTCACGAAGTTTATAATTAACCGTTTTCTTGCCGAGACCCTTTTCTTCCAGCCAGTCTATCGTCGCTTTAATCGCGTCAATATTGTTCATGCCGTCGAACTGAGCGGAATTAATCATGGTTCCCTCTGCGGAGAAAGCTCTCGTCAGATTATTTACATCAATTTCCGGATCGCCAGGATCAACAACCGGAATGATCTCAAGTCCATACTTGACCGCAAAGTCAAAATCGCGCTGGTCGTGCGCCGGAACGGCCATGATCGCGCCGGTACCGTAGCTCATCAGTACATAATCGGAAATATAGATCGGAATTTTTTTTCCGTTTACAGGGTTAACTCCGTAATAACCGATGAAGACACCTGTTTTTTCACGCGTAGCCGACGTTCTTTCAATATCATTGAGGTGTTTTACTTTCTCGATATAATCGGTAACCGGACCTTCATGTTCAGTACCTTTAACCAGTTCCAGCACATAAGGATGTTCCGGTGACAAAACCATAAAGGTCGCGCCAAAAAGAGTATCGGCTCTCGTCGTATATACAGTCAGAGACTTGTCAGTGCCATCGATACCGAACTCAACCTCCGCGCCCTCCGATCTGCCGATCCAGTTTTTCTGCATAACTTTAACTTTATTCGGCCAGCCCGGAAGATCATCGAGGTTTTTCAGAAGCCTGTCCGCATAATCAGTGATCTTCAAATACCACTGCGACAGGTTCATTTTCCCTACTTCCGTTCCGCAGCGCTCGCAGCAGCCGTCGACGACCTGCTCGTTGGCAAGTACAGTCTGGCAGCTCGGGCACCAGTTTACAGGATTTTCTTTTTTATATGCAAGACCTTTATTGTAGAACTGAATAAAGATCCACTGCATCCATTTATAATAATCGGGGCTGCACGTCTGAACTTCTCTGTCCCAGTCGTATGCAAGACCAAGACGGCGCAGTTCGTCTTCCATCTCATGGATATTGTCCCAGGTCCATTCTGCAGGCGGGATGTTATTCTTGATCGCCGCGTTTTCAGCCGGGAGACCGAATGCGTCAAAACCCATCGGATGAAGAACATTGTATCCCTGCATCGATTTAAAACGGGCAATAACATCGCCAATCGAATAATTCCTGACATGTCCCATATGAAGCTTTCCGGAAGGATAAGGAAACATTACCAGATCATAAAACTTCTTCTCGTTTTTATCCTCGACAACTTTAAAGCTTTTATTATCTTCCCAGTATTTCTGCCATTTTTTTTCAATATCGGTAAAATTGTATTTGTCCTGCATGTTACTAAACCCCCAGATCCAGAAGCTCACAATCGCCCCAGACGCTTTCAATATTATATCTTTCTCTCATTTCATCAGTAAGAACATTAACGATTACATCACCATAATCCTGTAGAATCCATCCGGACTCCTTCTTTCCTTCCATTCCCTTAGGAAAGTGGCCGAGTTCAGCAAAACGATCTTCAACAGCGTCGGCCAGTGCTCCGGTCTGTCTTATGGAATTACCGCTTGCCAGAATCAGGTAATCGGCGAATGATGATTTTACTGAAATATCGATTGCCATAATATCATGGCCTTTTTTTTCATCCAGAATCTTTCCGGCTTCCAATGCCAGGCTTTTACTGTCCATATCTTTCTCCTTTACCAGCTTCTCATAATACGCTGCCGCGTCCGCTGTGTCGCTGTCCAGATCAATTCCCCGTTCACGGACAAAGGCAATTGTCCTCTTCAGCGAAAACAGACACGCTTCATCGAGATCTTCCCGAGTCAGCCTGCGAAGCTCATCAACTTCGGGATATTCCCGTCCGGGCTCCATGGCGTCCGCCAGAAAAATTATTTTTTCCAGCTTCGACATGCCTGGGCGACCGGTCGTATGGTAGCTGACAGCGTTCAGAAGATCCCGGTCCGTAAATCCCAGTTTCTGTTCCATCACAGCTGCCGCCACCTTGCTGTGCGCAAGATTCCTCTTTCCTTTATAATACGTCGATATGCCCAGAGAATCAATAAGATCATCGAGATCACGTTCTTTAAACATATCATGATAAAGTGCCGCTGTTTCTGCTTTCTCCGTATCCGCGCCATAACGGCCGGCCAGTTCGATCGCTGTTTCCCTGACTCCCTCAATATGAGCTCTTCTTTTTTCAGACAGATGCTCTTTGAGATAGTGATCGATAAAGTCCGTGTTCATGGATATACCTTTCTACCGTTTCAGGAACCAAACCACTGATACTCTTTCCCTCGGACACCGATCTGCGGATCTCCGTAGAGGAAATATCCAGCTGCCGGTTGTTCAGTTCAGCGATTTTTGTTCCGAACGTCTTTTCATAATAAGCTCGTTTTTGTTTACATTCAGCCTGTCTGTAACCCGGCCTCGCCGCCAGCGCAAAGCAGAATTCGCACAGCAGTTCCGGCCCTCTGTACCATTTGTCCAGCGTCAGTAAGGAATCAGTTCCCAGCATGAACCATAGTTCATAACCAGGGTACCGCCTGCGAAATTCCGACAGCGTATTATATGTATATGATATATCTTCGTTTTTTATTTCAAAATCGGAAACTTCAATCCTGTCACAGCTTTCTTTTGCCGCAAGCTCTGCCATTGCCAGGCGGTCTCGATCATTCGCCGTGATCTGTTCAAGCTTAAACGGACTGACGTGCGCCGGCATCAGGATGGCCCTTTCAAAGTCCAGTTCCCTGACGCCTGCTTCAATCAAAGAAAGATGTCCGAAGTGAATCGGATCAAAAGTTCCGCCGAAAATACCAATTTTTTTCATTATTTTAACCTGATTCCCAGTTCATCAAGTTGTGCCTCATCGACCGTATTCGGCGCGTCGCTGACCAGACACTGTGCGTTCTGATTTTTCGGAAAAGCTATCACTTCACGAATACTTGATTCACCTGTCAGCAGCATAACCATTCTGTCCAGCCCGTACGCCAGCCCACCGTGAGGCGGTGTACCAAAACGCAGCGCTTCCAGCAGAAAACCAAATTTTCTCTGACTCTCTTCCCTTGAGATTCCGAGAATATCAAACATCTTCTGCTGCAGCTCCCTGTCGTGAATCCTGATGCTGCCGCCGCCCAGTTCGACGCCGTTCAGAACGATGTCATAAGCGTCAGCCCGGACACTCATCGGATCAGTATCAAGCAACGGGATATCCTCGTCTTTCGGATGCGTGAACGGATGATGCATCGCGGAAACCGATCCTTCATCATCTTCTTCAAACATCGGAAAATCAACGACCCAGAGGAAATTGAACTTTGAATCATCAAGAAGGCCCATCTGATCCGCGATGTGTCTGCGCAGGAATCCGAGACTGTCAAAAACAACTTTCTTTTTGTCCGCCACGATCAGAATCAGATCATCTGGTTTCGCGCCAAAGACTTCCGCGATTTCACCGAGCTGTTCATTGTCAAAAAATTTTCCAACAGAGGATTTGAAACCGCCGTCTTTATCAACCCGGATCCACACGACACCCTTTGCCCCGTACGACTTTGTCTCATCGGTCAGTTTGTCGATCTTTTTACGGCTGTACAGAGGCGAACCTCCTTCAATACAGATTCCCCGCACATCTCCGCCATTGGCAAGGGCGTTCGCAAATACCTGGAATTCTGTATTTCTGATCGCATCCACCTCGTTCAGACATTTCAGCTCAAAGCCGAAACGGGTATCTGGCTTATCCGAACCGAACCGCTCCATGGCTTCATCATACGTGATTCTCGGAAACGGCGTTTTCAGTTCGATGCCCATAAGTTCCGCAAATACGCGTTTAAGGAACCCTTCCTGGATTCCCAGTACGTCGTCGACATCGACAAAAGACATCTCCAGGTCGATCTGCGTAAACTCCGGCTGACGGTCTGCTCTGAGATCCTCGTCGCGGAAACATTTGGCGATCTGAAAATAACGATCCGTACCGCTGATCATAAGCAGCTGTTTGAAAAGCTGCGGCGACTGTGGAAGTGCATAGAAACAGCCCTGACTGATCCGGCTCGGAACCAGATAATCTCGCGCGCCTTCCGGCGTTGAGCGTTCAAGCATCGGCGTTTCCACTTCCGTAAACGCGTTCTCATCAAAATAATCTCTGGCGATCTTGCAGATTTTATGTCTGAACGTCAGATTCCTTTGCATTTTTATCTTCCTGAGGTCCAGATAACGGTATTTCATCCTCAGGTTAATGTCCGCGTTGTCATCGTCTTTAACATAAATCGGCGGCGTGTCTGATCTGGAATAAATAACCATGTCTTCCGCAATGATCTCAATATCACCGGTCGGAAGATCCGGATTCTTTGAACTGCGTTCACTGACTTTTCCTTTGACGCCGATACAAAATTCACTTCTTAGAGAATTCGCCTGATTAAAAAGCTCATCGGGCATCGTATCATTGAAAGCGATCTGAACAATTCCGCTCTTGTCCCTGAGATCGACAAAAATCAGACTTCCAAGACTTCTTTGTTTGGCAACCCATCCGTTTAATACAACTTCTTCGCCGACATTTTCCATGTTCAGCGTTCCACACATACTGGTTCTTTTATATAACGATGACATTTTCTGCTCCTAAAATATAAAGTATTATAAAAACTATCCGGAAATGACACGGAAATCCAACCGTCAGATGAAGCTGATCACCGAGGCAGCACCGGATTTATGAACAATATGACTGTATACTAAATTTTATTGGTTCTTAACAACTTCTGTGATCACGCTGACGAGCGTATCGACCGGCGTTTCTTTCTGGTCGTGCAGTTCCATGTTTTTCAGCTGCACAACACCCTTTTCCAGCTCTTCTTCACCGATCATCACCGTGAACCGGCTGTTCAGCCTGGCCGCGTACTTAAACTGTCCTTTGACCTTTCTCTCCAGAATATCCATTTCTGTTTTAATTCCATTCTCACGAAGTGCTTTCATCAGCGCAACGGCTTTCATCCGGGCTTCCTCTCCGAGAAACGCGATGAACACATCCACCGGTTCCGGTTCAGGAATCTGAAATCCACATTCTTCCATCAAAATCAGCAGACGCTCGATGCCCATTCCGAAGCCGACGCCCGGAACGGACGGACCGCCTATTTCCTCGATCAGGTTATCGTACCGGCCGCCGCCGCAAACCGTTGACTGCGCGCCGATCCCCTGTGAAACAAATTCAAATGCAGTTTTAGTGTAATAATCAAGTCCCCGCACGATACGCGGATTAATGACGTATTCCATCCCCAGCGCATCAAGGCAATTCTTCAGATCTTCAAAATCCGCGCTGCAGTCATCACAAAGATAATCGAGAATCTCCGGCGCGTCCTCAGCCAGCGCTTTATCGTGTTCCGACTTACAGTCAAGAAGCCGCATCGGATTTCTTTCATAACGAAGCCTGCAGGATTCACACAGTTCATCGTAATGCGGTTTGAAGTATTCCCGCAGTGCCTGCCGGTACGCTTCGCGGCACGTCGGACATCCGACACTATTGATTTCAAGCACCGTATTTACGATCCCCATCGATTTCAGGAACTCACCGGCAAAGCAAATGACTTCCGCGTCCGCAAGCATGCTTGATGTGCCGAACACCTCAAGTCCGAACTGATGGAATTCTCTGAGACGTCCTGCCTGCGGTTTTTCATAACGGAAACACGGCGTTTGATAATACATCTTAACCGGTTGAGGATCTGCGTACTGTTTATGCTCAACATAGGCACGCACCGCAGGGGAAGTCCCCTCCGGCTTCAGCGTGAGGCTTCTCCCGGCATGATCCTCAAAAGTATACATTTCTTTTTCCACGATATCGGTCGTATCTCCGACTCCGCGCTGAAACAGTTCCGTGTGCTCAAACACAGGGGTCCTTACTTCCTTATATCCGTATTTTTCACACATTGCCCTGTAGCTGTTTTCGACAAAATGCCATTTATATGATTCCTGCGGCAGGATATCTTTTGTCCCTCTTGGTGCTTTGGTCAGCATTGACAGTTTCCTCCATGTCAGTTAAAGAATTTGTTTTCTTTTCTCATACACATCTCCTCGATGCGTTTAATGTATTCTGTGTAATTGGTCACATTGGGAACACGTACCAGCCTGTTCGATTCCGGGAAATAGCGTTTGGAAATCCCGCCGGCGCCCAGCGCGAGTATACTCTGATGCTCGTCCATAATCCGGATGTTATAGATACCTTCCGCTCCGCGGACTGCGTAACCCGTATTCTCAAAATAACCGGCCATATGCTTCTGCCGGTATAGATAATAAGGCAGAAGTCCGGCCTGATCCAGCCTCTCTCTACTCCATTTCAGCATCTCGCCGACGCGGCCGGCCGCTTTATAATGATATTCGCTGTCTATGCCGATCAGTCTTGACGCGCGTTTGACCGCCAGCGTATGAATCGTTACATTGCCGGCTCCAAGTTCCAGAATCTTCTCCAGCGTATCCTTAAAATCATCCGGCGTCTCTTCAGGAAGACCCGCGATCAGGTCTGCATTGATGACGTCAAAGGATTCCGCCTTCGCCGTTTCAAAAGCTCTGATAATGTCTTCCGGCGTATGACTCCGGCCGATGATATCCAGCGTTTTCTGCTTCATCGACTGCGGATTGATGCTGATCCGGTCCACGCCGTTCTCTTTCAGAACACGAAGCTTTTCCGGCGTGATGGTATCCGGCCTGCCTGCTTCCACAGTAAACTCCCGGACATGTTCCAGATCAAAATGCTTCCGGATTGTATCCAGCAGTTCATCCATCTGCTTCGCGGTCAGTGTCGTCGGCGTCCCGCCTCCGATATAAAAAGACTCGATCATCGTATCGTTTTCCCGGAGTTTCCGGCCGCAATACTCTATTTCATAATGGAGCGCAGGCAAATAGGCTTCAATTTCCGTGTCCGGGACCTGATTCGAAGCAAACGAGCAGTACAGGCAGCGTGTCGGGCAAAACGGAATTCCGACATAGATTCCGGCAGAACCCGGCGCCGCCTCACCGATCGCGTCGATCTGATGATGGTACATATCGATGATCAGATCAGCTTTCTCATCCGAAAGATAAAAATCATTCTTCAGGATCCGCCGGACGGCGTCATCAGACTGATGCTCACTCAGCAACTCACCGGCCAGTTTCACCGGCCGCACTCCGGTCAGAATGCCCCAGTCGGGTCTTTTCCCGGTACGGGCAGCCATTTCCCGAAAGATTTCGCGTTTAATTGTGTCCCGGTCCCCGCTCCCGGCCCGGTTAATCTCCAGAACATCTTCATCCGTATCCGCCCGGATTTCACCGACCCGGTCCGTCTCTGCTTCCGCAGCCGTTCCGGCGTCCGCGTCCGCTCCGGTCCGGTCGGCATCCTCAGCCTCCCCGGCGTCCGGCCCGTCTTCGTCTTCCAGAAGTGTATACTGACCGGGCGGTATAAACTCATCGATCAGCTCTTTTAACAGAGCGGTTTTTTCATATTGATGAATTCTGATTCTCATGATCCGGTATTATCCCCTGACAAACATGTTATACGCTTTTTCAGCCCCAATCGTCGTCTGTCCCATATGCCCCGGCAGCACTATTGTATCCTCAGGCAGCGTGTACAGCCTGTTTCTGATGGAATCAGCCAGTACCTCAAAACTTCCGCCCGGAAAGTCCGTACGGCCGATTGACTGCTGGAACAGCGTGTCTCCACAAAATACGACATTTTCAAGCAGAATCGACATGCCTCCAGGCGTGTGACCCGGTGTAAACAGGAATTTCAATTCCATATCTCCGATTTTCATCGTTTCATTATCTTCAACATACTGATCGACTTTAATAAACATCGGCGTTCTGCTGAACATGCTTGAAATATTCATTCTCGAGTCGGCAAAAGTCTTCTTTTCCTTTTCAAAACCAACAGTCACAGCCTCCGGGTACTCCTTCTGAAAATCAGGTACCCCGCCTATGTGGTCAAAATGCCCGTGCGTAAGGATGATATATCTGACATTAAGACCAAGCTTCTCCACAGCGTAGGCAAGATCATTGCTGTAACCGCCCGGATCGACAATAAAGGCTTCCTTCGTATCATCGTACACCAGATAAGTATTCACCTGAAGCGCACCCGTATGATATAATTTGACTTCCATTCGTTACTCCTTTTTTAATAAAATCAGGATTTTGCTCTGTAGACACTTCGGACGCTCTCAATGTTGCGTAGTGTTCTGAAAACTTTTTCCATCTGATCTGTATTATAAATCGACAGAATAAGCGACAGCCGAAGTTTGTCATCTTTTGATATTTTTCCTGTTATTCCTTCTATATTGATATCCATCTCATCACAGCATCTGGATATATCCGAGAGCAGCCCTTTCCGATCGTTGCAGAGCAGGCATATCTCCGCGGAATAGACTTTGTCCTCTTCCGGCGATTCCCATTCCACATTTATGAAGCGGGCCTGTTCGGACTCCGGCATTGCCGTAATGTTTGAACAGTCTTTTCTGTGTACCGTGATGCCTCTTCCCTTAGTTATAAAACCGATGATCGCATCGCCTGGTACCGGGTTGCAGCATTTGGCCACGCGGATCATCAGGTTTTCCGCGCCTCTGACAACCACGCCAGGATTGTCCCTGTCCCTGTATCGTTCATGCTGCGCCTGTTTGCCCTTTTCAAGCAGCCGGGCTTCCTTTTCTTCTTTTCGTTTCTGTTCCCTTTTCTGATCTTCGTCATAGAGATCAAAAAGAATATTCGCAAAACGGCTCATAATCGCGCCGCCCTGAGAAATCTGTTTATACGCGTCGTCCAGGTCAACGAACTTCATTGCTTTAACGGCATTATTCAGATAGGCATTCCTTATGACCCGCTGTGGATCATAATTCTTTTTTCTGACAAAACGATCCAGGGCTTCTTTGCCCTTTGCGACATCGTCTCCTTTATTCTGCCTCTTCAGCCACTGCCGGATCTTTGCCCGCGCCGACGGGCTCTTGGCGATCTTCAGCCAGTCAATGCTCGGTCCTGACGAGCTGGACGAGGTGACAATCTCAACAATATCGCCGCTGTTCAGCATGTAGTCGATCGTGACCATTTTACCATTGACCTTGGCGCCGACGCACCGGCAGCCGACATCGGTATGGATCTTAAAGGCAAAATCAAGCGGGGTCGACCCGGCTGGAAGATCAATTACATCGCCGTTCGGTGTGAATACAAAGACCTGCGAAGAGAACAGGTCGACCTTCAGAGTCTCCATGAACTCTTTCGGATCCTTTAACTCTTTTTGCCACTCAAGAGTTTGCCTGAGCCAGGCGAGCTTCATATCCTCTTTGTTCTCCAGGCCGGTCGTATCTCCTTCTTTATATTTCCAGTGTGCTGCGATACCATACTCTGCCACGTGATGCATCTCGTATGTTCTGATCTGAATCTCAAACGGTTCCGCGCCTTCTCCCAGGACTGTCGTATGGAGCGACTGATACATGTTGGCTTTCGGCATGGCAATATAATCCTTAAAACGCCCGGGGAGCGGTTTCCACATCGTGTGAACCTGTCCGAGAACCGCATAGCAGTCCCGGACACTTTCGACAATTATGCGCACGGCAATGAGATCAAATATTTCATCCAGCTGCTTGTTCTGCAACACCATTTTTTTATAAATGCTGTACAGCTGTTTGGACCTGCCCATGATTTCATATTTCATGTTCATCTGATCGAGCGATACCTTAATCTCGTCGATAACATTTTGTATGAATTTTTCACGGTTAACCCTTTTCTCACTGACTTCCTTCTGAAGAGCGCTGTACTCTTCAGGATGAAGATACTTCAGGGAAATATTTTCCAGCTCAAATTTAATCGTATAGATACCGAGTCTGCTTGCGAGCGGCGCATAAATATCAAGTGTTTCCCTTGACTTTTCAATCACCTTTTCAGGTTTCATGAATTCGATTGTTCGCATATTGTGAAGTCTGTCCGCAAGTTTAATGATCAGAACACGGATATCCTTTGACATCGCCAGGAACATTTTACGAAGGTTTTCAGCCTGCGCTTCCTCTTTGCTGTCGAACTTGAGATTACCGAGTTTTGTGACACCATCAACGAGGAGAGCAACTTCCTCTCCAAAATCATCGACAAGCTGCTCCCTCGTATACGTTGTGTCTTCGACCACATCATGAAGCAGCCCTCCGACAATTGTCTCATCATCCATTCCGAGCTGAGCAAGTATGACCGCAACCGCAATCGGATGGATCAGATATGGCTCGCCGCTCTTTCTGA
This sequence comes from uncultured Eubacteriales bacterium, assembly GCA_900318155.1. Lineage (GTDB taxonomy): Bacteria > Bacillota > Clostridia > Peptostreptococcales > Anaerovoracaceae > Aminicella. Next base: position 3,528 of record ONJN01000018.1, on the reverse strand, counting down.
GCTGTCCAGCATGCAGCTCCCTGGCTTTGTCATAGGCTCTTCCTATCAGTTCTGTATCATATTGCTTGTATTTCAGAATCTCTTCGAGAAGTTGAGTTTTGGTTTTCATCAGAACCTCATCAAGAACTATCAGGTAAAATCATGCAAAATATGTTTATTCGTTAATAACTACAGCGTTAGTATTCTTCAAGTACTTTCATCCTTCAGGTACTATCCTATCTCTTTTTCTTCTTTTTCTTTTTATTCTTAGAACCTTTTCCGCTTTTCTTTGCTTTACTCTTATTATTACTCTTGTTATTACTCTGTTCTTTACTGCCGGACGCCTGCTGGCCGTTTTCAATATTCTGACGATCTCCGGTTTTTGCTTCAGCACTGCGTTTAGCTTCTTTCTGAGCCGCTTTTCTGGCTTCGATTCTTTTTCTGTTTTTCTGCTGAGCCAGATATCTGGACTGTTCTTCTCGCCGGTTCAATTCATAGAAGACCGGTGAGCAGAAGAAAATCGACGAGTATGTACCGACCGCAACGCCGATCATCAGCGGAAATACGAACTGCGCCAGCTGCGACGAAACCAGAATCAGCAGCGGTATAATCGAAATCAGCGTGGTCATGGACGTCATAACAGAACGATCCAGTGTCTGATTGATACTGTGATTAAGTATCTCGAGTGTCGGTTTCCCGCGCATGAGTTTCAGATTCTCACGCACCCGGTCAAAGATTACAATCGTATCATTGATTGAATACCCGACTATGGTCAGAATCGCGGCAATAAACGGGTTGTTAACCGTAATCCGGAATACCGCATATACGCCGATCAGAATAAGCACGTCATGCGCCAGTCCCGATACGGCGGCAACACCGAATTTCCATGACTTAAACCGGAATATGATATACAGGAGCATTCCGATCGCCGCGATCAGAATCGATCTTATCGCGTTCGTTCGGATTTCCTGACCGATGCTCGCGCCGAATTCCTCAGACGCAACGATCGCTTTTTTATTCAGTTTATATTTTTTAATCAGCGCATTTTCAACTTCCGCTCGTTTTGCATTGTCCAATGCCTTTGTCGTTCGAATGATAATTTGATCATTCTTTTCTCCGGCATAGACAATTTCCTCATTCAGCTTATAATCCTTCAGCGTATCATTGATTTCTTTAATCGGAACCTTCTTTCCCATGTTCATCTGGATCATCGTTCCGCCGGTAAAATCGATACCGTAATTCAGTCCCCGCCCAAGCAGGAACCCAAGACCGATGACAATCACCACGCCGCTGATGCAGTAGAAAACCTTTCTGTGCTCAATAAAACTGAATTCTCTGTGGATAAGTTTTTTCGGTGTGCCGTCCTCTTTGCAGCCAAAAAATCTGTTCCTTGCAAAGCGGCTCTCAGCAATTGTATTAATAAATATCTGAGAAACAACCACCGCGGTAAAGATACTGACGATGATACTGATCATCAGAGTGACCGCGAATCCTTTTACAGTCGTCGAGCCCAGCTCGTACAGCACAATGGTCGCGATCAGTGTCGTGATCTGGGAATCGAGCACCGTTACAAGCGCGTGCCGGAACCCTTCGTGAACAGCGACCCGGATCGACCGGCCGCGGCCGATTTCCTCCTTTATTCGGGTAAATATTATTACGTTGGCGTCAACAGCCATACCGATACCGAGTACGATACCGGCGATGCCCGGCAGCGTGAGCACCGCGCCCATTCCGGCCATGATCCAGAGTACAAGCAGCACGTACAGCGCAAGTGCGATATCCGCAAACAATCCGAGCAGATTGTACATCAGAAGCATCAGGATAAATACGAGCCCCAGACCGATCGCGCCGGCCATAATGCTCTTATCAAGCGCGTCCGCCCCGACAGATGCCGTCTGTACGGAAGATGAAACTTCATGAAGCGCCACAGGCAGCGCGCCGCCGCGAATCAGCGCGGATTCCTGCGAAGCTTCTTCCTGAGTGTATCCGCTCGCACTTGTAATCTCACAGGAATCACTGTCGATTTTTTTTGAAGCCGTCGGATAGGTCAGGATTTTATCATCCAGCCAGATTACGACCGACTTGGCATCGACCGAATTTCCCTCCGGCGTTTTCACTGAAGGTTTCACATCGCCTGAAGCCGCTCTTTCCGTTGCCTTGGCGAATTTCTCCTGTCCCTTTTTGGTGAATTTCAGCGTAATCTTATATCCGCCGTTATTGCTGTCCCGTTCATAACTGGCATCCTTTACGTCATCACCAGTCAGATATTCAGTTCCGTCGGCCAGCGTAAATTTCAGCTGTGCTGTTGTACCGACTCTTTTAATCGCTTCCTCGGCGTTATCGACGCCAGGCATCTCAATTCTGAGCCGGTTGTTGCCTTCGACACTGACTGTCGCATTGGAAACACCCAGCGCATCGACACGTTTATTGATGACTTCCCGGGTCTGCTCCATCGTTTTCTGGAGCTCACTTCCTTTCATTTTCCCGGTATCCGCCTCCATCACGACGTAAACCCCGCCGTTGATATCCAGGCCATACTTCAAAGCGTCTTTGATGTTTTTAACAGGGCCCAGCCCCTTGATCGAAGCGTACCATCCCACGATTACAAACAGTACAATGATAACACTCATTACTCTTCTGATGGTTGATCTTCTTGATCTCATGTTTTCTCGTTCCTCACTTTTACTAACTGTTTAAGATATACAGGCGGCCGATGTCCACCACCGGTATAATGATTTAATTTTACTACGTTTTCCGGCATTCTTCAACAGATTTAAGGCTTTTGAAACAGACAAACACCTGCATTACGGGAATGCAGGTGCCTGGAATTCTTTCCTGAATATTATCGTTATTTCCGGGAACTGATTCATCGGACAAAGCCTGATCTCCGGTTAATCTCACAGGTGTTCACTCTCCTCCTGTTTTTTCTCTAAAACCGGTATGATGCTGATTAATTCTTGGATGTATCCTTACCGTCACCTGAATCTCCATCGCTGTTCTTTTTCAGCATTTTCACAGGCTTACGTTTAGGCTGAACCTCCTCAGCTTTCTTCTCTGCTTCTTTTTTCTCATCTTTCTTAGGCTGCGGGTTCGGACTGTCTGCTGCATCGATATCACCACCGATTGCAGTAACATTGGTCCTGATTGCCCATTTCATAAGTTCAAATCTCGTTTTATCAGCACCGACAGAAATAATCACGGAACTCTCTTTGGGTTTAACTACCGTAGCCACAATTCCGCCGATCGTTATAATCTTATCGCCGGTTTTCAGTGTTTCCTGCATTTCCCTGGCTTTTTTCTCCCGCTTTTTCTGCGGTCTGATCAACAAGAAATACATGAGTATAAAAAATACCGCAAGTATTACAAAAGATCCTCCGTATTGACCGGGCGTATTAGCAAGCAGCATATTTTCAAATCCCATAACGATATCCTCCCCGTTACTTTCACATAGTTTAAAAATGATGCCGGCGATGGGGGTCGAACCCATACGGTGTTGCCACCACGGGATTTTGAATCCCGCACGTCTGCCAATTCCATCACGCCGGCCTG
>ONJN01000040.1 GCA_900318155.1 uncultured Eubacteriales bacterium | reverse complement strand
GGAATTCGGTTAAAGTTGTGGTTGATGCATACAACGGTGACGTTACATATTATGTGATCGACAAAGCCGAACCGATTGCCCGCACGTTCCAGAAGATTTACCCGAAGCTTTTCCGGGACTTTAAGGAGATGCCGGACGAATTGAAGAAGCATATCCGATACCCAAATAATCTGTTCCAGATCCAGGCGGACATTTACAGCCGATACCATATGAAGAATGTCCGGGTATTCTATCAGGACGAGGATCGCTGGGACATTTCCAACGAGATTTACGGGACAAAAGAACGGCAGATGACGCCGAATTATTACATCGTCAATCTCCCGGGAGAAAAGAACGCGGAATTTATTAATTCCATTCCGTTCACGCCGAAATCCAAACAGAATATGACAGCGCTGATGATTGCCAGAAACGACGCGGATCATTACGGAAAACTGGTATTGTATCAGTTCCCTAAGAGCAAGACGATCTACGGACCGATGCAGATCGAGGCGCAGATTGACCAGAATACTGAGATTTCACGGGATTTCTCGCTGTGGAGCTCAGCGGGATCGAACTATAAGCGAGGGAATCTTTTTGTCATACCGATCGAGGATTCACTGCTTTATATCGAGCCAGTCTATCTGGAAGCGTCCAATTCTGCGATACCGGAAGTAAAACGAGTCATTGTGGTTTACGGCGATAAAATTGCTTATGAAAAAACGCTCGGTGACGCGCTGATGGAGATGTTCGGCGACGACGGCGGGACGACAACGAGCCAGACGGCAGGCGGGAAATCAGCGGACAAGGCAAATGCCGGAAAGTCACAGGCTGATTACATACAGGATGCGCAAAGCGCGTACAACAAGGCTCAGACTGCTTTGAAGAAAGGAGACTGGGCGGAATACGGAAAACAGATGAAGGTACTGGAAAACAGCCTGAACGCACTGAAATGATTTGAGTGAAAGGATGATTATTTAAGATGCTTTTGTTCCATATTGACAAAATGCTTTTTACGATCCCTGCGGAACAGCATGACATCCGGGAAATCACTGAGATTCTGGAAAAACACCCGGAGGTACAATTCGTTTCATTTGTAGGAATCGATATAGGCGGACATGATACGGATGAGAAGATCCCGGTTGCGCTTTTCATAGAAAATATGGAGGATATGCTGAAAAACGGCGTCCAGACGGACGGCTCCAGCGTTGTGCTGCCGGGAATCGCAGACCTCGGCAACGCGAAGGTCGACATTATTCCGGATCTGAATGCCAACTGGTACGTTGATTACAATTATAATAATATCTGTCACAATGCCGGCGGCCTGCCGGTCGGAACACTGCGGATCCCGTCGTTTCTGGTTCATAATGACACATTCCACTGCGGATCCCGTTCGATACTCAGACAATCGATCGACTATTTCAAAGAAGAAGTCATGAAGCTGCTCGCCGAACACCCGTATGTTTTCGATTACATTGAGGGCGCGGACAGTGTCGATGACATTGAAGAGCTGACGATCACCAGCGCGACGGAACTGGAATTCTGGGTCAAAACACCGGATGACAAAGGGGACCGCGAGCAGTTGTTCACGGCGCAGCTTCTGAAAGAACAATACTGGAAACGCACGTACGGAGATGTTCGGACGGCACTGGAAGACACACTGCAGATTCTTGATAAGTACGGATTTCAGGTGGAAATGGGCCATAAAGAGGTCGGCGGTGTTAAGGCTAAAATGGGCCATTCCGGTCATTATGATCACGTTATGGAGCAGCTTGAGATCGACTGGAAATACTCGACGGCGATGCAGGCCGGCGACAATGAGAATCAGATAAAATATGTTGTTCGCGATATTTTCACGAAGCATGGCCTTGATGTTACATTCATGGCCAAACCGTTTCCAGGTGTAGCGGGGAGCGGGGAACATACGCATATCGGACTCGCTGCCAGATTGAAGAACGGAAAAATGACGAACCTGTTTGCGGCGCAGGATGCAATGAAGCATTACATGAGTCCGGTAGGATTCGGCGCACTGATGGGTATTTTGAAAAACTATGATGTACTCAATCCGTTTATCAGTTCTTCGACCGATGCGCTGAACCGTTTGAAACCAGGTTATGAAGCGCCGGTCTGCACGGTAACTTCTCTCGGAAAATCAGTGGATCAGCCTTCGAGGAACCGTACGGTTCTGGTCGGGCTGATTCGTTCCGCGAGTAAGCCGCTGGCGACTCGTTTTGAGCTGCGGTCGCCGAATCCGAAGAGCAATACTTACCTTGTCCTGGCGTCCTCCTTCCTGGCGATTCTGGACGGCCTGAAAGCCGTGCTCGGAGCGGGTAAAACGCCGGAAGAGCTGGAAAAATCTTTGTCCAAGAAATATGGCGAAGAAGATTTCTATCTGGAGCAGTACAGAGAGTACCGTAGTGAGGAAGACGTTTTTGACAGTTACACCGAGGAGGAACGAGCGAGAATCTTCGGCAAAGCGCCGGCCACAGTATGGCAGAATCTGAAAGCTTTTGATCTGAACCCGGAAAAAATGGAAATCTTCCGGGAAAGTGATATCTTTTCGGAGAAGATTCTGAATTCCTATCGACTGGCGACGGTCAATCAGTGGAAGACGGAACTTCACGACCGGCTGATTCCGGCCACGATGAACTTTGTTAGAAGCTGCAGCAAGCAGCATACCGGCGAGGAGTTTTCAGACTACGATGTTATGAACTGGAATAAAATTAATAAGCTTCGTCACGATCTGGCAAAGGACACGATTTCGGAGAAATGTCTGCTGAGTAAAACGAAGCAGGCGCTGGACGAACAGAATTACGAGCTCGCTTCGGATCTTCAGCTGATGATTACGGAAACGCTTGAGCAACTGGAAGAGATGTATGAAAATTATAAGAAAAATTTGTTTTGATTGAAGCAGGAATGAAGTTTCCTGCGGGCAGACAGCCGCGGAACGCGGGCTCCGGACGGGTCCGGGTGCCGCGGAGACTGAGAATACCGAAGATGCTGTATATTTTTATGCGGCATCTTTTTATCTATCGCTTTTATTCTGTGTCGGGCGCAGCCCGGTGTGAGAGCGGCGTGGAATGCAGGCCGGTGGCCGGACTGAATCTGCGTCGGCGGGCGTCGTGAAATCTGCGTCTGGCTTGAGGATGATGTTCAGGGAAAGGAAGGATGACAAATGACGACAGACAGCTACAATTTTGCGGAACTTAGCTGCAGAGATTTTGTGCGGAAACTGGAGTCAAAGGCGCCGGTGCCGGGAGGCGGAGGCGCGGCAGCGCTGGCGGGCGCGATCGGCACGGCGCTCGGGAATATGGTCGGTTCGCTTACGGTCGGCAAAAAGAAGTATGCGGACGTTGAGGAGGAGATTCTGGCGCTGAAGGCGCGCGCGGGGCGGCTGCAGGAGGAGTTCCTGGAACTGATGAAGAAGGATGCGGAGGCTTTTGCGCCGCTTTCGGCCGCTTACCGGCTGCCGGCGGCTGCGGGCGAAGAGAAGGCGTATAAGGACAGGGTAATGGAGGAATGTCTGCGTGCCGCCGCAGCAGTGCCGATTGAGATTATGCGGAAGTGTGAAGAGGCGATCGGCGTGACCGGGGAGTTTGCGGAGAAGGGAACGCGGATCGCCGTGAGTGATGCGGGGGTCGCGGCGCTTCTGCTGAAGGCTGCGCTCAGAAGTGCCGCGTTGAATGTATTTATCAATACGGCTTCTATGAAAGACCGGAAATACGCGGGAGAACTGGAAAGGGAAGCGGACCGGCTGATTGCGGAAAATGAGGAAAGAGCGGAAAGAATCAATTCGCTGGTACTGAAAAAAATCAGATCACAGGGGGATTAACATGACGCTTATTATGAGAGGGAAAGAAGTTACAGAAGCTTTGAACAGGCGGCTGAAAAAGAGGTCGGACAAACTGCGTGCGCGGGGGATTGTTCCCACACTTGGGATCATACGTCTGGGTGAAAATCCTGATGACCTGACATATGAGAGAAGCGCAAAGATTCGTGCGGCCAAAACCGGCATCGAGATCCGGAACTTTGTTTATTCAGAAGATTTTACGGAACAGGAACTGGTCGGAATCATTTACCGGCTCAACAATGACCCGCATATCCACGGCATCCTGCTTATGCAGCCGCTTCCGGATCATATTGATGACGATCTGGTCCGAAACGCGATCCGGCCGGATAAAGACGTGGACGGAATCACGGATCTTTCAATGGCTGGTGTTTATTCCGGCGACAAACAGGGGTTTCCGCCGTGTACGGCGGAGGCGTGTATTGAGATGCTCGATCATTACAGTATCGGGCTGGCGGGAAAAAACGCTGCTATCATCGGCCGCAGCCCGGTCATTGGAAAGCCGGTCGCGATGATGCTGATTGACCGGGACGTCACGGTCACTATTTGTCACACAAAGACAAAGGATATCCGGTCGCTGTGTCGGAAACAGGATCTGATTATTGCCTGCGCGGGTCATATCGGCACCGTGACAAAGGATTTTATGCATGAGTCGCAGGTCATTGTTGATGTGGCGATTAATTTTGACGAGAACGGAAATATGTGCGGCGATACAGACTTTGCCGCCGCGGACGGCTTTGTCCGGGCCGTCAGTCCGGTACCGGGCGGGATCGGGTCGGTCACGACCGGAATGTTGATGAAGCATGTTATTCAGGCGGCTGAGGGGAAGGATGATTTTTCTCTGATATCGTGGTAGGCTGGTATAAAAGACGGCCGCATGGCCTGCCGGGGAAAGGATGTTTTGTCTGATAAACAGGGAGGTAATCTGTAAATGCTTACATATGAGGAATCACTCGCTTTTCTGAATGCGCCGGTCTATTCTCAGACGAGGCCGGGGCTTGCTCCGGTCACGGAGCTGATGCACGAACTCGGCGATCCGCAGGACGGTCTGAAATATGTTCACATCGCGGGTACGAACGGCAAAGGTTCGACCGCGTCGTTCATCGAGCGCATTCTGCGCGAGGCCGGTTACAGGACGGGACTATACACGTCACCGTACCTGATGCGGTTTACAGAGCGCATGCGGGTCTGCGGGCAGGAAATCAGCAAAGACGATCTGACACGCCTTACGACAAAGGTTAAAGACGCCGTTGACCGAATTACTGCTCAGGGACATACGGCGCCTACGATTTTTGAAATGGTGACGGCCGTGGCTTTTCTTTATTTCCGCGAGCAGAAATGCGACATTATCGTGTTGGAAGTGGGTATGGGCGGCCGGCTCGACGCGACCAATATCATCAAGGAGTCGGAAATCTCCGTGATTACGGCGATTGATTTTGACCATATGAATTTTCTGGGAGACACGATCGGGGAAATCGCCTATGAAAAGGCAGGAATCATACGGAATAACGGGATCGTCGTTTCTTTCCCGCAGCGGGCAGACGCGGAAAAGGTATTGCGGGAGGTCTGTGCCGAAGAGAATGCCGGATTGTATATAGCAGATCCCGGGCCTGTTCTTCTTGAGGCGAACATTCGGGGGCAGCGTTTCCGGCTGGCGGACGGAAGAGAGTTCCATATTTCGCTGCTGGGCAGTTATCAGATCAGGAATGCCGCGGTGGCGGTTCTGGCGATGGATCTGCTGACGGCCCGCGGCTGGCGGCTTACGCCGGATTCGCTTGCGCGGGGTCTGGAAAACGCGCGATGGCCGGGCCGGTTTGAGCTGATGAGTACAAATCCGATGATCCTGGTCGACGGCGCGCACAACCCGAACGGCGTGGAGGCGCTCGCGCGGGGGCTGCGCACGTTATTCCCCGGCCGGAAGTTCACCTTCATCGCCGGCGTCCTGGCCGACAAAGACTATACGTCTATGCTCCGCGTTGTTGAGCCGCTGGCTTCCCGATTCCTGACCGTCACTCCGGATTCCGAACGCGCGCTGGCTGCCTCCGAACTGGCACAGGATCTTCGCGCGGATGGCTTTAAGGCAGTCAGTTTCCGCAGTGTGTCCGCCGCTGCAGAAACGGCTTTGTCAGAGTATCCGGATGAAATCATCTGTGCGTTCGGTTCGCTTTATTTTATTGGCGATATCCGCCGGGTCTTCCTCGACAAAGGGCTGACGGCCAGTGATGAATGATTCTGTTCCGTGGCGTTTTCGGGGTTTTCCGCTTTGTTCATAATGATTAAGTGCCGCGGATCGGTATCAGATCCGGATAACGCCGCGCTCGGAGATCACGATGTCCATTGTCAGGTCATGACTGTTAATCGGGATGTCGTCGCACATGACTCGTTCCCTGCACAGGACGGCACGTACCGCGTTTGTTTTTAAAAGGTAGCGGTCGTAAAACCCGCCGCCGAAGCCGAGGCGCCGCCCGTCGCGCGCTGCGGTGCAGCACGGGACGAGCACCAGGCTGAAGTCCGCGGGGTCCATCAGCGGCGCGTCTGCTGCCGGCTCAGGAATACTCCACTTGCCGGGTCGGAGATCCCGTTCCGGTGAATGGATTTCATAAGCGTTCATGATGCCTTTGCCTTCACAGCGCGGGACGCCGACCCGTTTGCCTTTTGACAAAGCGTCGCGGATGATTTTTCTGGTGTCGGCTTCATAGGGCATGCTGACAAAACAGAATATCGCGCGCGCGTTCCGGTATTCTGGCAAGTTGGTGACATGATGAAAGATTTCGTGGTCTGCTTCTTTGCAGTATTCAGCGCTCAGGCCGGAAACGGTTTTCCGGACCTGCGCGCGCAGGGCTTTTTTTGCGGTACGAACTGCGGCCGCCGTATCATTGTATAGCTTCTGTGAATGCAAGTGTTTTTTCATGACTCTCCCCTTTTTGACGACTAGAGATGATGCTGAATTTGGATTATACCGCGTTTTTTTGACGATCGGGATAATGATTGATATGGATTATGCTGAAGTTTTTTGTCTGCCTGCGGATTCTCATGACGGCGCAACGCGGTCGTCAGTGCGATTATACCACAGGTTCTCGGCCGGCTGAACGGCTTTTGGCCTTTCGGGGCTGAGATCGTTTCCACATGGTTGACTTCATGCGGAAAGATTTGTAAAATGAAAGTTAAGTTTAATGCTGTGCAGAACTTTGTCAGAGCGGAAGCTTCCGCCAGTAAAATAAAAGATAATTTGATTTGCCGGCTTCCGGTACGGCAGAATGGAGTTTAAGATGTTAGATATAAAGAAAGTCAGAGAAGATTATGAAGGCGTGAAAGAACGGCTTGAATTCAGAGGCAAGGGTGATTTTGGGCTTGAAGAGGTAAAAGAGCTGGATATCAGGCGCAGAGCAGTCCTGGCTGAGGTCGAGAAAATGAGGAACCGCCAGAAAACGGTTTCCCGTGAAATTCCGAAGATGAAGAAAGCCGGCGAGGACGCGACGGAGATTCTCGCTGAAATGAAGGAGCTTTCCGCTGAAATCAAGGATAAGGACGGCGAACTGTCGCAGATTGAGGCGGATCTGCGCGATGCGCTGCTTGGAATTCCGAATCTGCCGGCGGAAGAAGTTCCTTTCGGCAATGATGATACGGAAAACGTCGAGGTACGGAAATTCATGGAGCCGACGGCATTTGATTTTGAGCCGAAGGCGCACTGGGATATCGGCACAGATCTGGATATTCTTGATTTTGAGCGCGGCGGAAAGCTGGCCGGTTCAAGGTTTACGGTATATAAGGATCTCGGTGCGAGACTGGAGCGCGCGCTGGTGAATTTCATGCTGGACATGCATGTAAATAAGCACGGTTACCGGGAAATCAATCCGCCGTTTATGGTAAACCGTGACGCAATGATCGGAACGAGCCAGCTGCCGAAGTTTGAAGAAGACATGTTTTATATTCCGCAGAAGGATTTCTTCCTGATCCCGACGGCAGAGGTTCCTTTGACCAATCTCAGAGCGGATGAAATCATCCCGGAGGATGAGCTGCCTCTTTATTACACGGCATATACCCCATGCTTCAGGGCGGAAGCCGGCTCAGCGGGACGCGATACGCGCGGTATCATCCGTCAGCATCAGTTTAATAAAGTTGAAATGGTCAAAGTCGTAAAACCGGAAACGTCCTGGGACGAGCTTGAGAAGCTGACGGACAACGCGGAAGATGTTCTGAAAGAGCTCGGACTGCCGTACCACGTCGTTCGTCTGTGCTCCGGCGACCTCGGGTTTGGGTCTTCCATGACGTACGACATTGAAGTCTGGATGCCGAGCTACAATCGCTACGTAGAGATTTCCTCCTGCTCCAATATGACGGATTTCCAGGCGAGAAGAATGAATATGCGTATGAGAAGAACCGGTGAAAAGCCGGAGTTTGTGCACACGCTCAATGGTTCCGGCCTGGCGCTCGGAAGAACGGTCGCGGCGGTTCTGGAGAATTATCAGCAGGCCGACGGCAGTGTCGTGATTCCGGAAGTGCTCCGTTCCTATATGGGCGGTGTAGAAAAAATCGAAAAGAAAGATATTTAGGATCAGTTTGCGACAAAGGGGATGCTGCGTCTGCGCGGCATCCCCTTTTGAAATATGGTGACGATCATGAAGAATAAGAGATTAAACGATTTTTTATCGCAGTATGCCGCGCGCGACGCGGCGCGTTTTCATATGCCGGGGCATAAAGGCCGCCGCCTGTTTGAGCGATTTGGTTACGAGTATTTCTATGACAACCTGCCGGATCGGGACATCACGGAAATCCCCGGAGCCGACAATCTTTTCCTGCAAAACGGCGTGCTCAGACACCTGACGGAGCGTTACAGAAAACTGTACGGCAGTGACGAGGTGATTCTTCTGATCAACGGCAGCAGCTGCGGTCTGGAAGCGGCTGTACTGACAGTGGCGCAGCGGGCGAGGACCCGCAGACAGAGGACCGGGAATACAGCGTCTGCAGATATTAAAATCATCACAGCGCGAAACTGCCATAAATCGGTATTAAACGGTATGATGCTTGCCGGAACAGTTCCGATATACATTTATCCGGAAATCGATGCGGATTCCGGTGTAATGGCGGAGGTCCTTCCGGAGACGGTCGAACAGTCCTTTGACGAAAATCCCGATGCGGAAGCGGTTATCATCACGAGTCCGAATTATTATGGAATCCGCAGTGACATTGCCGCGATCGCAGAAACTGCTCATCGTCACGACGCGATCCTGATTGTCGATCAGGCGCATGGCGCACACCTGAAATTCTTTGACGATTTTCGCGGTACAAAAACTTCCGCCGGTTCTCTGGGTGCGGATATCGTGATCACCAGCACCCACAAAACCCTGGCTTCCTTTACACAGACGGCCGTTGCCGGTCTTTACGGCGATCTCGCCGATCCGTCCGAGTTTCGCAGCATGGTTGAAAAGCTGGAAAGTTCAAGTCCGTCGTATATTCTTTTGTCCTCCCTGGAAATCAATGCTGACCTTCTGGAAAAGCATGCTGACCGGCTGATCCCCGAGTGGCAGGAAAACCTCGATTTTTTTTATTATGCGGCAAAAAGTATCACCGGTCTTGACTGGATTCGTCACCCGCTTCTCGATCAGACAAAAATCAATCTCTCGATGAGGCGAACTGGTCTCGGCGGGACGGAACTGGAGCACAGACTGCGGGCACGAAACATTTTCGCGGAGATGGTCAGCGGCGACAACGTCATGCTGATGACCGGAATCGGGAATAGACGATGTGACTATGAACGGCTGATTTCAGCGCTTACGGAGATTTCCGAGGAGTGCCTGCATGATCGGAGTCCTGCTGATAAGGGAGGATTAAAGCCGCTGCCCGCGTTTCCGTTGTTTAAGCTGAAACAGCATCCGATTCCGAAAGGGAAAGAGAACGTGCCGCTGAAAGATGCTGCCGGCCGGATTTGCGCGGCTGCACTCATTCCGTATCCGCCGGGGATCCCGCTGATCTGTCCGGGTGAAGAATTTGATGAAGACACGGTGCAGGTTTTGCAGAAAATGCTCGGCGCGGGGCAGGACGTGATGGGCGTTGACGATGATGTTTTTGTGCTGGTCGGTAAATGAACCGCTCTTTTCCGCCGAAAATCTTTTGTCGTATCAGAATTTGTGAAATACTAAGTCTTTTTAAGGTTTCCTGTTAATGACATTTAGTTCGTGAAGGTGTATAATGCTATACGTATAGTTATAAATTTGGAATAATTATTTATTTTATAAAGAAAGGATGGTTTCTGAGATGAATTTTAATGCAAAGCACTTGCCAAGCATTAATGCCGGACATTATAAGAACACGGCAGCTTGTGAAACCGAGGTCATGCCTGTACCTGATGTTGTGAAAATCTCAATGTCGCAGCAGATTGGTGCACCCTGTAAGCCTTTGGTGGAAAAAGGCGATAAAGTTTATGTTGGCCAGCTGATCGGTGACGCAAATGCTTTTGTAAGTGCGCCGATACATTCCAGCGTATCGGGGACCGTTACCGGATTTGAAGTAATCCGTGCATTGACGGGAGGACGGGATACCCGTATTGTCATCGAGACGGACAAGCAGCAGACTCTTTGGGAGGGCATCAAACCACCTGTTATTAATGATCTCGAGAGCTTTGTCCAGGCTGTAAGAGACAGCGGACTGACCGGAATGGGCGGCGCCTCTTTCCCGGCACATATTAAATTCAACCCGAGAAATCTGGATGAGGTCGATACACTTGTTGTTAACGGTGCGGAATGCGAACCTTTTATCACATCAGACCACAGAACGATGCTGGAAAGTACCCAGGATATTATTGACGGCGCGCTTGCCGTAATCAAGTACCTGAATCTTGAACGTGGATTTATAGGTATTGAAAGCAATAAGTCTGATGCCATCGCCAAACTGGATAAGCTGATCGTGGAGCAGGGTATCACCAATCTGAAAACGTTCAAGCTTCAGGCGCGGTATCCGAAGGGCGCAGAGCGTGTATTGATTTATGAGACAACCGGACGTAAATGCGATGGCGGAATGCTGCCGGCAGACTGTGGAGTAATCGTATCTAACGTTTCTTCGATCGCGTTCCTCGGCGGATTTCTGAAAGATGGAATTCCGCTTATCAGGAGAAGGGTTACGGTTGACGGAAACGCAGTCATGGAACCGAAAAATGTCATGGTTCCGTTCGGAACGCCGCTGAAGGCATTGATCGATTACTGCGGAGGCTATAAAGGTGAAGCGAAGAAGATCATCATGGGCGGACCGATGATGGGGCGCGCGGTGTACAGCGACAACTTCACACTCCTGAAGAATAACAACGCCATTCTCGCGTTTGATGAAAAACAGGCATTAATACCGGAAGAGACAGCCTGTATCCATTGCGGAAGATGTCATAAAGCCTGTCCGTTCAAGCTGCTTCCGACAGAATTTGCTGATGCTTATAAGCATAAAGATGTTGAAAGACTCCAGATGCTGGCGATCGATCAGTGTATGACATGCGGAAGCTGCTCATTCATCTGCCCGGCGCACAGACCTCTGAGTCTGATCAATACTCTGGCAAAAGGTTTAGTAAAGGAGGCTGGGAGTAAATAATGGATAATCAGAAGAATACAGGAAATTTATCAGTATCCTCATCTCCACATATTGTCACAAATCTGGATACGACCAAAACAATGCTGAATGTACTGATCGCTCTTGTTCCGGCACTGATCGTAAGTAATATCGTGTTCGGGTTAAGAGTTCTTGCACTCACGATTGTATGTGTCGCCGCGTGTGTTTTCTTTGAGTGGGGGTATGAGAAACTCATGAAGAAGAATGTCACGATCGGCGATTTAAGCGCGTGTGTAACCGGCGCGATCCTGGCATTTAACCTCCCGGCCGGTTTTCCGTTCTGGATGGCCATTATCGGATGCTTTGTGTCGATTGTCGTTGTCAAGATGCTGTACGGCGGAATCGGAAGAAACTTTGCGAATCCGGCGATCGTTGGACGTATCGTTCTTCTTTTGTCGTTTACAACTCAGATGACTACATGGCCGGTTACAAGAATGGCTGCGACAGACGCGACGACCGGGCCGACGCCGCTTGCGCTGTTGTCTGAAGGAAGCAAGAATCTGCCGCCGCTGAAGGACCTGTTTCTCGGGCTTACCGGCGGTGCGATGGGTGAAGTCAGTGCCGTCGCAATCCTGATCGGCGGTATTTATCTGATCGTGAAAAAGATCATTTCACCGATCATTCCGGTTTCATTCATCGGAACGGTATTTGTTATCGCACTGATTTATTACGGAGTAAAAGGCGGAGACTATACTGCGGTTCATATGGCGCTTTACCATGTACTCGCGGGCGGCGTGATGCTGGGTGCATTCTTCTGCGCGACTGATTATGTAACATCCCCGATTATGACATCGGCCAAGATCATCTTTGGATTCGGGTGCGGAGCGGTTACTATGATTATCAGACTCATGTGCGGATATCCGGAAGGCGTTTCCTTCGCAATCCTTTTCATGAACATCCTGGCTCCGCTTCTTGATAAGGTGGTTACTGAAAGATATTATAAGAAACTCTATGGAGGTGCGGATCAGTAATGAAAAATGATACATATAGTGAATTAGTAGCACCTGTCGTAGTTCTGGTGGTTATCTGCATGATCGTAACAGCAGCACTGGCTCTCACATATGGTGTTTCTAATCCGATCATTGAGAAAAACGCAAAGAAAACAGCGGACGCGACGAGAACCAGGCTGCTCCCGGATGCCGATGCTTTTACGGAATATAAAGGAAAGCTCTTTAAGGAAAACGATAAAGTTTACGTAGAAGATGTTTATACTTCCAACAATAATACGGGAATTGTCGCTACGGTTAAGACCAGTTCTTTCGGCGGCGCCCTGACCATGATGGTCGGTATCGGCAAAGATGGAAGTATTACCGGCGTAACAGTGACTGATCATTCGGACACGCCGGGTGTCGGAACCAAGAACTGGGACGACAACAACAATGTTAAGGTCTATGCCGGAAAAACGTCTGCAGACCTGAAGGAATCGAATATCAAAAGCAGCAAGATAGAATATGTCAGCGGCGCATCCGTTACCGGAAACGCGATTTACCTCGGTGTAAAATGCGCTCTGCACCAGTATGAGGAAATGGGAGGTGTCAAATAATGAATGAGGGAAGCAGACTGCAATACCTTACCAACGGAATCATTAAAGAAAATCCTGCACTGGTACTGGTACTGGGCACTTGTCCTACACTCGCAACCACATCTTCAGTAATAAACGGATTCGGAATGGGAATCTCTGCGGCGGTTGTATTGATTTGTTCAAATATCGTCATTTCAGCGATCAGAAATCTGATTCCGGACAAGGTCAGAATTCCTTGCTATATTGTAGTTATTGCGGGATTTGTTACCGTTGTTCAGCTTCTTCTGCAGGCGTTTGTGCCGTCACTTTATTCGGCGCTGGGTCTGTATATACCATTGATTGTAGTAAACTGCATCATTCTCGGAAGAGCCGAGATGTTCGCGAATAAGCACGGTGTTATTGATTCCATGCTGGACGGAATCGGTATGGGACTCGGATTTACATTAACGCTGACGATCATGGGCTCGATCAGAGAGATACTCGGAGCCGGTACATGGTTCGGAATTCCGATCCTGTCAAAGTTTATCCCTGGAATGGCAATCTTCAATCTTGCTCCGGGCGGATTCTTTGTGTTTGCGCTCTGCATGGCAGCGGTTGCTTATCTGACAAAGGACAAGAGCAAAATCAGAAAAAATGTCGGCGAGACAGATCTGTTTACGGAAGCTCAGGAATATAAGAAGGAGGCGTAAGAGAGTATGTTTTCAACCTTGATTGTAATCATCATCAGTATGGTTCTCGTTAACAACTACCCTTTGGCGCAGTTCCTCGGTATCTGCCCGTTTCTGGGCGTATCCAAAGACCTGGACTCCGCTGAGGGAATGGGGCTCGCTGTCGTATTCGTTATGGTTATCGCGACGATAGCGACATGGCCGATTCAGCAGATCCTTAATCATTTTGGTATCGGCTACCTGCAGACCGTCGTATTCATTCTGGTCATCGCATTCCTTGTACAGCTGATTGAGATGTTCATGAAGAAGAGCATGCCGGCTTTGTATAAATCGCTCGGCGTCTATCTTCCGCTGATTACTACAAATTGTGCTGTGCTGGGTGTTTGTATCACAAACATCGACAACGGGTACAATTACATCGAGTCGATTTTCAATTCATTTGGTGCCGGACTCGGATTCCTGTTCGGAATGATCCTGATGGCCGGTGTCAGAACAAAATTAGTTGATCAGGAAGAGATCCCTGAATCCTGGAGAGGCGTGCCGATCGTTCTTGTTACAGCTGCGATCATGTCGCTCAGCTTCATGGGATTCAGCGGTATGTTTTCATAAAGGGAGGCGAAATCTATGAATATAGCAATTCCTGTTATAATCGTTGTAGCGATTGGCTTTGTCGCTGCTGCAGTTCTGGTATTCGCTTCCAGGGTTTTTGCGGTTGAAGTGGATGAAACGGCTGTAGCGATTTCCGATGTTCTTCCGGGCGCCAACTGCGGCGGCTGCGGATATGCGGGATGTAACGACTATGCCGGCGCGCTTGCCGCCGATCATTCTCTGCCGTGCAACAAGTGCGCGGTCGGAGGAGCGGCTGTAACGGAAAAGATTGCGTTGATCCTCGGGGTCGCCGCAGGCGATGAGGAAAAAGAGGTTGCCGTGGTCATGTGCAACGGCGTGAATTCGGTCGTTCGCAAGCTGATGGATTACACTGACTATAAGTCCTGTAAAGCTTCCAAATCATTCTTTGGAGGAATGAATGCCTGTGCTTTCGGATGCATTGGCCTCGGCGACTGTGTGAATGCCTGTCAGTTTGACGCGATTCATGTCCGTGACGGCGTAGCGTGGGTTGACAGAAGTAAGTGCACGAGTTGCGGAGCCTGTGCGAAGGCTTGTCCGAACAACCTGATCCGGATTTCACCGGAAAAGAATCTGGTCTTTGTCCGCTGCAGCAATAAGGAAAAAGGTGCTGTTGCGATGAAAGCCTGCAGAAATGCCTGTATCGGATGTAAAAAGTGTCAGAACGCATGTAAATTTGATGCGGTTCACGTTGAAAATAATTTGTCTTACATTGATCCGGAACTTTGCAGGAACTGTGGCATGTGTGAGAAAGCATGCCCGACCGGCGCGATCGTCAATATGAGACTTGTCGCGAAATATGCGGAAAATTCAGCACAGTCTGTTGCCTCGGTGACTTCAGAACAAAAGTCGGCCGGTACAGAAGCGAACGCATAGTATTGTTTGATTATGTACCCCGAACGCCGTGGCTTTCGGGGTACTTTATATCCAATTCGGCAGAACCCTGCAGTGTGCTCGGAATGAAGACAGGGAAAAACGGGGTTCTTGTTTAATTGCCTCGGATTTACTGGTATAATAAGATCAGATGTATGTCAACAGACATCTGACGGTAAAAAGAGGAGTATCAATAATGAAAATTACAGTTTTAGCAGAAAACAGCGGTCCGGCAGATCTGATCAGCGAACACGGTTTGAGTCTTCTGATCGATTTTAATGAAACGATTTACCTTCTGGATACGGGGAGCAGTGACGCGTTTCTTAAAAATATGAAAACTATGAGTATTTCACCGGCTATGATCGATACGTGTGTTTTGTCGCACGGTCATTATGATCATTCGAGTGGCTTTGAGGAATTCTTTAAGGTTAACGAGAACGCACCGGTTTACTCAATGGACGATGCATTTGAATATTATATCGGAGGAACTGGAAATGATGAGCATTACATCGGAGTTCCGGAGGGCCTTCTTGAAAATCATCGTGAACGATTCCATCTGCTGGACGGTACGACTGAGATCGCGGAAAATGTATTTGTTGTGCCGCACTTTACGGAAGGACTGGAAAAACTGGGAAAACGCGCTGGTCTGTATCGCAGAGACGGCGAAAAAACGTATCCGGATGATTTTTCCCATGAATTGAGTCTTGTATTTAATACCGACAAAGGTCTTGTTGTGTTTAACAGCTGTTCGCACGGCGGGATTGTCAACATCCTTCGTGAAGTGAAGGAAGAGTTGCCCGGCTTTGAGCTCTATGCTTTCCTGGGCGGACTTCACATGCGTGATTCGGATAAGGCGAAAAGCTATTGCATGTTCACGGAACAGGAAATCCAGAACATGGCCAGGGAAATTCGGCGTGCGGGTCTTCAGAAGCTTTACGCGGGTCATTGCACGGGAGAAATGGGTTTCAGAATTATGAAGAAATATCTTGGTGAAATGGTAATGCCACTTACGACCGGGCAGGAAATCAAGCTGTAATTAAGGTGGACGTATGGGTGAAGGACGTTTAAGAAATTTATACACATTGAAAAGGAATCTTTACACAGCTAAAGATCCTGTAATGCTGACAGGTGGAACGCTGTTTCAGGATTCGAATTCCGGAAATATTACAGCGGAAATCGGACTGGTCAATAACAGCGAGAAAACAGTCAGTGAAGTTGATGTGCTATTAAATACCTTTGACGCGGATAATAGACTGATTGATATTGATTTCAAATTCAGTTACCGTTCCCTTACGGTCGCAAAACGCGGACGGTTCGGAAAAGGCAGGATTATTCATCTTGCCGATCCGGAGATCCGTTCTTTTACAGCAAGAGTCAGCTGCATAAAATTTGCGGATGGAAGCGAATGGCTGGAAGATCTGTCGGCAGAAAAAGATCTGCTGGTTGAACAATTGGATGCGATCGGCAGGGAAACCGCCGAAAGAATTAAGCATGCAACAAAGGAAATGGAAAAAGAAAAATCCAAACCGCCGAGCAGTCAGAAAATCATTCCGGCGTTAAAAGATGTGCGGGAATCGGCAAACGAGGCGGCTTCCTCTGAGAATACAAAGGCCGGGGTGATTCCTGAATTTGCTGCTGCGGCAGCAGCGCAGGAGACTTCAGCAAAGAAGAAAAAAGCTGAAAAGACGAAAAAGAATAAGCAGATCTTCAGTGGAGAGACGGGAAGACACAGTGCGGCTTCTGTGCTGGAACGGAACCGGCACCTGATTTTGATTATTATAGTGATTTTGCTGGTCATCCTGGTCGCCGCGGGCGGTTTTGTGATTGGCGCCCTGAATTCAGATAACACTGCAAAAAGTACAGAAACAGAAAAGTATTTGGGCATGAAGGTCTACCGGCTGAAGGGTACCGAAAAAAACAACGTAACGGACAACTGGCAGTTTTATTACTATACCAAGAAAGCGAAGCATGTTACTGCGGGCGACAGTTACGGCTCTGCTTCAAAGAAAGAAAAGGAATATACTTATCGGGTGCAGGAACCGAGACTTGGTGAGACAAAAATCCTTTTGACGAGTACGGTTAATAAAAGTGAGAAGATACTGTATTTGAGTAAAAACAGAAAAGCGCTTCGGGACAAAGAGTCGAACCAGACGTATAAGTTGCTTGAAGAAATGGCTTCCGACTCCTGAACGCTTTTTGCTGATATACCGAAACGGATGAATACGTTTCGGCTGAGAATATTCACTATGTTCCTGACAGACGAATGTCGGGCGATGCGTTTTGAATAAAACAGACAGTATGGCAGTCATTGCATCCGGAAAAGACGATGGCTGCTTTTTCTTTATCGAAAGGCGGGTTTATGTGCGGCAGATATAATTTCAGCCCTGATCAGCTCAGGGAGATCAGAATGATTCTGGCTGACGCGGAACGGGTGAAAACCGGCGATGTTTACCCCCACGACCGTGCGGTAGTCATCACAAAAGCAGATAATGATGAATGTATGAAAACAAGATTTCTGGCAGCCGAAGTCATGCGCTGGGGGTTTCCTCTGAAAAGCCGGCTGATCATCAATGCGCGTTCGGAAACCGTCACAAGCCGAAAAATGTTTCGTGACAGTATCTTCAGAAGGCGCTGCATCATACCGGCCGGCAGCTTTTATGAATGGGATACCCGAAAAAACAAGGTCTCTTTTATGAATAAAGACAAAAGCAGCCTGTATATGGGCGGGTTTTATAATCTATATGAGAATGAGAAGCGTTTTGTTATATTGACGACAAAGGCCGGGGAGTCGGCCGGAAAAGTGCATGAACGTATTCCGCTTCTTCTTAGGAAAACCGAGCTGGCGAACTGGCTGCAGGATGATGCGTTTCTGGAAGAGGCGCTGCGAACTGTTCCTCCGGAACTGGCCTGTGTTCGAGAGAACGAACAGCTTGCGCTGTTTTAAGCGCGTCGGAACCGAAGTGACGAAGAAGCGGAAAAAAGCCCGGGCGAACGTTGTACTGTGCTTATGGAAGGTAAATAATATCCGGATTCTTTCGTGTTTGGGAATCCTTTCTGACGAAGTCAAAGATCAGCGGATCCTGAACGAGACGTGTCCATACGGTGTGCGTTGCTTTAATGAAATCTTTGCCCAGCGGGTAATGATCGGGATGCGAAATCAGCGGGCAGTCGTAAGGCAGCCTCATGTCGTTCATGATCATGGCCAGCCGGCCGTCCTCCGTCAGGTGAGGGTGCAGCGGGAACGTTCGGCACTGGATCGGGCGGAGCTCTCTTTTGCAGTCGGCACAATTACGGCAGCGGACAAAGTATACTTTTCCCCGCCAGGATTCAGGGAAATCGTAATCTGCGGTGCGTTCTTTTGTCCAGATCAGCCAGGGATCTTTTTTGTCGTGAACCTTATGTTCGCCGGGAAGGAGATAGATCCCAAGCTCAAATTCGGTTGAATCCGGGTCAGGCGGATCGCCGCAGCACGCGGAACCGCAGTGGATGCCGCAGTCGTGGTCAAGCGGTGATACCTGATCGAGCAGGCGGTACATGGCCGCGAATTCACTTTTTTTGATTGTCGACTTCAGCATTTTCAGTCTCCTTCCGTACAGAATTCTCTTTTTTCAACTATAGAACAATCATATCATATTTCACATACAGTTAAAATCAGAGAATTCATTGAGAGATTTCAGTGATTAAACGAGCTGTCGCATAAAGTGCGGCAGCCTGGCTCATAATAGTGTCCACGCGGGGCAGACAGATAATTTGAAAAAAGGACAGGATAATAATTATGATAGGACTTGGAACGATCGTGAATTGTCTCGGCGTTATTGCCGGAACGACTGTGGGGCTTTTCGTCAAAGGGGGACTTCCTGAGCGTCTGACAAAGACCGTGATGCAGGCCATCGGGATTTTTACGCTGGTGATGGGAATCGGCGGGATAGTTGCGGAATTTATTACGGTGAAAAACGGAAAACCCGAGACGCAGCATATTATGCTGCTGCTTTTATGCATGATACCCGGAACGATTCTGGGCAGCGCGCTGGACATCGACCGGCAGATCGACCGGTTCGCGGAATGGTGTAGGGTCAGAATGACGGGAAGCGCGGAACGATCGGGGGATGCTGAAAATACGTCTTTTTCGGAAGGATTCATCACGGCTACTTTTATATTCTGTATCGGCGCGATGGCGATCATCGGTTCGATCCAGGACGGTCTGAATGGCGATCATTCGCTTTTGTTTACAAAAACGATTCTGGACATGATCACCGCCATGATTCTGGCGGCAACCTTTGGCAGATCCATCTACGTCTCTGTGCTTCCGCTGGGCATTTATCAGGGTCTGATTACCGTCCTCGCGCGTTTTATCAGGCCGTGGATGAGCGATATGCTGATCGGCGAAATCTCCGGCGTTGGCTATGTCCTTATCTTCGCGCTCGGAATCAGCCTGATATCAGACAAAAAGATCAGTCTCGGCAACATGATGTTGTCCATGTTCCTGCCGATTTTGTATTACGTGCTGGGTCACTTTATTCCAGTTCTGGCGACATTATAATTTGTGGTTTAAAACAATAAAAACGTACATTGATATTAACCGGCTACTGAAAGGAAAGAACAATGACTTTAAATGAACTGGGCATTGGTGAATCTGCGATCATTGTGCGTGTCGGAGGTGAGGGCGCGCTGCGCCAGCATTTTCTGGACATGGGTGTGATTCCGGGGGAGATCGTGACGCTGGTTCAGTATGCGCCGATGGGTGATCCGATGGAGCTCCGGATCCATGGGTATGAACTGACGCTGCGGATGGCCGATGCTGAAAAAATAGAGATTAAAAAAGTTTCGATGGAAGAACGGAAAAGGTTTGGAGATCCTTTGTCTGCGGTTCAGGAGACGGAGCATCCTGGTCTGGGTGAGGGCGGCAGATATCATGTCAAGGCTGATGAGGACCCGTTGCCGGATGGTACGATGTTGACTTTTGCGCTTGCGGGCAACCAGAACTGCGGGAAGACGACTTTATTCAATCAAATTACTGGCTCCAACCAGCACGTCGGGAATTTTCCCGGTGTGACGGTCGATCGGAAGGACAGCCAGATCAAGGGACACCCGAACACGAAGATCACCGATTTGCCGGGGATTTACTCTTTGTCTCCATATACGAGCGAGGAAGTTGTTTCACGTCAGTTTATTCTGGATGAAAAGCCGACCTGCATCATAAATATCGTGGACGCGACAAATATCGAACGGAATCTTTATCTGACGATGCAGCTTCTGGAGCTGGACGTTCCAATCGTGCTCGCGCTGAACATGATGGATGAGCTGAAGGGGAACGGCGGCTCGATCCGTATTAATGAGATGGAAGAGGAACTGGGGATTCCTGTCGTTCCGATATCGGCGCTGAGGAACGAAGGTACGCATGAGCTGATTGAGCACGCGATCCACGTTGCAAAGTATCAGGAGAGACCCGGAAGAACCGATTTCTGCGGTAAAGACGATCACGGCGGCGCTGTTCACCGATGCATTCACGCGATCATGCATTTGATCGAGAATCATGCGGAGGATGCAGGTATTCCGATAAGATTTGCGGCGGCAAAGATCATCGAGGGTGATTATCTCGTCATCGAGGCGCTCGAGCTGACGGAGAATGAGAAGACTGTGATGAGTCATATTCTCAGACAGATGGAGAAAGAGCGCGGGCTGGATTGCGCGGCGGCAATGGCAGATATGCGTTTTGAGTTTATCCGGAAGGTATGCGGCAAGACGGTCGTCAAGCCGAAGGAAAGCCGTGAGCACGCACGGAGCCGTTCGATCGACCGGATTCTGACGGGGAAGTATACAGCGATCCCAGCGTTTATCATAATCATGGGGCTGGTGTTCTGGCTGACGTTTAATGTCATCGGGGCTGGGCTGCAGACTTTGCTGGAAACGGGAATCAGTCGGTTGACAGAGCAGACAGCGGCAGTACTGACAGCCTCGCATGTGAACCCGGTCCTGAAATCACTGATTGTTGACGGCATATTTAATGGGGTTGGGAGTGTTTTGAGTTTCATCCCGATCATTGTCGTGCTGTTTTTCTTCCTCTCGTTGCTGGAGGACAGCGGGTACACGGCCAGGGTTGCCTTTGTCATGGATCATCTTCTGAGAAAGATCGGTCTTTCAGGCCGAAGTATCGTTCCGATGCTGATCGGTTTCGGCTGTACAGTACCTGCGGTCATGGCGAGTCGGACACTTCCGTCGGAACGTGACCGGAAAATGACGATCATGCTGACGCCATTTATGAGTTGTTCAGCCAAGCTGCCGATCTATGGATTCTTCACGGCTGCGTTCTTCCCGAAGCACGGGGCGCTGGTCATGATCGGTCTGTATTTTATCGGGATCCTGGTTGGGATTCTGACCGCGCTGGTTTCCAAGAATACGGCATTCAAGGGCGAGGCGGTTCCTTTTGTCATGGAGCTGCCGAATTACAGGATGCCGGGCGCGGGCAATGTCGCCCGGCTTTTATGGGACAAAGCCAAAGACTTTCTGGAACGCGCGTTCACAGTGATCTTTATTGCGACGATCATCGTCTGGTTTCTGCAGACCTTTGACAGTCACCTTAACGTGGTCAGTAATTCCAGGGATAGTATCCTGGCAGTGGCTGCGGGATTTATCGCACCGATATTCAGGCCGGCCGGGTTTGGTGACTGGCGCGTTTCGACGGCACTGATAACCGGATTTATGGCAAAAGAAAGCGTCGTTTCAACGCTGAAGGTTTTGTTTGGAAAAACAGCGATGCTGATGAGTGTGCTGACGCCGCTCAATGCGTTGTCACTTCTCGTTTTTTGCCTGCTTTATACGCCTTGCGTTGCGGCGATCGCTTCGGTACGGCGGGAGCTCGGCGGGAAGTGGGCTGCAGGGATGGTGGTTCTGCAGTGTGTAATCGCTTGGGTCTGCGCGACAGCGCTTCATCTGATTGGCATGTCACTGGGATTTGTATAGACTTTTTCCAGGCAAATGAGAGCTTATATAGAGAATGAATTTGTTTTAATATAGATGTGAGTTTAAAAATAGTCAGACAGCGGCAGCCGCTTATAAGATGCGGCCGCCGCTGTCTGCTTATACTTGTTTTTATTTTTATGTACCGGTCTGCTTCAGCGCGCGCGTTTGGTTTCAATCTGTTCGTTCAGATAGTTGCGGATCTCAGACGCCTTATCCAGTGACAAAGCATGTCCTGCGATTTGATCAGCTTCTTCTTTTGTCCAGAGCGATATGTTGTGGCGTGTACTGAGGATCTTTTCATGACTTACACTGAACTCATCCAGGCCGAATGCAAGAAGTATCGGGATTAATGCTGGTTCCGACGCTGCTTCGCCGCACATGCCCACCGGGATGCCCGCTTGATGAGCATGTTCGCAGATCCGTTTGATGCAGGTCAGAACCGCCGGATTGAAGACTGAATACAGGTAGGAAACGAGGTTGTTGCCCCGGTCGGCACACATCGTATAGCCGGTCAAATCGTTAGTTCCGATACTGAAAAAATCAACTTCTTCTGCGAGGCGGTCCGCGATGATTACCGCCGCCGGTGTTTCAATCATGATGCCGAGCGGAACATCCGGATTGAATTCTTTGCCCTCGCAGGCCAGTTCTTCAATACATTGATCCAGGAGTTTTCTGGTTTCATGGACTTCCTCCAGCGTGGTGATCATCGGAAGCATGATCCGTACGTTTCCGTAAGCGCCGGCCCGTAGGAGGGCTCTGAGCTGCGTCCGGAACAGGTCGGGGCTGCGGAGGCAGAAACGGATCGCCCGGCAGCCTATAAATGGGTTATCTTCCTTTGGGAGATTCAGGTAGGGAACATCTTTGTCACCGCCGATATCCAGCGTACGGATGATAACCGGCTTGTTGCCGAATGTTTCCGCCACTTTTTTATAGGCTTCAAACTGCTCTTCTTCAAGCGGCGCGGAAACTCTGTTCATGTATAGGAATTCCGTGCGCAGGAGCCCGATACCCTCTGCGTCTTCGTTTTTGGCGATGACGCCGCCTTTCGGAGAGCCTATGTTGGCCACGATCTGTTTTCGGATGCCGTCTGCGCTGACAGACGGTTTGCCGCGATACGCCCGGAGGCGGGTCTTCATTTTAGTGAATTCTGCCGCCTTCTTTTTATATTTGTCGCGATCGTTCTGCGATGGGTTAATGATAACGATGCCTTCAGAACCGTCAACGATGACTTCATCGTCAGCCTTGATGGTGGTCATGATGTCTTCTGCGCTCAGGACTGCGGGGATCCCCAGTGCCCTCGAGAGAATAGCGGAATGGGAAGTATAACCGCCTTTTGCTGTGATGATTCCGCTGACCTTGTCGCCGGTGATGCCGACGGTCATGGAGGGGGTCAGATCTTCTGTTACGATTATGGTACCGGGCGGAACGGCTGACGGATTGATGTTGCCAACGCCCTGAAGCTTCATAATCAGGCGGTTTTTTATATCGCCGACGTCGGTCGCGCGTTCCATGGTCATAGGGTCACCGGTCGCCGTGAACATTTCCATGACGGAGGTGAACACTTTTTCAGCGGCTGCTTCCGCGCAGCTGCCTTTGTTGATTTCTTCTGTGATCTGAGAGATGATAAAAGGATCCCGGGCCATTTGGATATGGCTTCGGAGGATGGCGGCTTCCTTCGCGGATGCTGCTTTTTCCAGTTCCGCCGCCATTTTTTCAGTATCTTCGCAGAAACCATCTGCAGCTTCCGTGAAACGGGCAACTTCTGATTCTTTGTTTTCGGGTTCATAATCTTCTATTTCTTTTGGCGCGGCGGTCACGATGATCACCTTGCCGATACCGATGCCTTCTGACGCGGCGATTCCGTTGATTATCATAATGACGTCCTTTTTGTGTTATGGTATGATTTATCCGACAGCTGTACTGCCGGGGGCTTCTTAAATTTCAGTTAATCGGTTCCTGCGGTTTCAGCATTTCTTGTGAACTTATTGTTATTCTTCGCCGAGACCGTTCTCTATCAGTTCGGTCGCTTTATCCAGCGCGGCCTGTTCATCGTCTCCGGTACATTCGACCTGGATGTCGCTGCCGAACTTGATGCATGCAGCAATCAGGTTCATTAAACTCTTTCCGTCGACATCGAGACCATTATACTTGATCCTTATGTCGGAACTGAACTTTGACATTTCGCTGACAAAGAATGATGCCGGACGCATGTGGAAACCCAGTGAATTTGTTACTTTAAATGCTTTGCTTACCATGATGTATCTCCTTTGTTATTGTTGTTCCGGGTGACTGCCGGTGCCGCACCGTATCAGAATTCCGCGTATGTGAATCCCGGCGACGAAAGCATTCCGGCAAATAAAGAAAAAACATATATGCCGCTGATCAGCAGGAAGAACACGATGGTGTATCTGAATATTTCATTCGAGAAAAGGTGCTTAATTTTCGTAATAATATTTGTAAATAGTTTCATTGATTCTCAACCATCCTTGTCTTGACGGATGAACGGCATCCTGCGTGATATAACGGTCATACTCGTATTTTGAAAGATCGACCAGGGAGGCATCGTACTTTGACGCGAGTTCCTTGATCTTTTTATGGAATGCGTTTCGCTTTTCTGTTCCGATTCCGGTATAATCGTACCAATACCCGTTAACCGGCAGAACGATGAGTTCCAGTTTCAGGTTTTGTGATTTACAGAGCTTCAGGAATGCTTCAAGATCACCGTACTCGTCAGAAACTGTAAGATCGTCCTTGTCGTGCATATCTTTTCCTTTTTTATAACGTCTTGCAAAGGTTTTCTTCCAGTATTTATCGGTCATAAACATCTGGTTGTGTGATTTGCTTTTGTCCATTCGGTAGGCGATTTTATAGAGTTTATCCCAGTCGAGTGGAACCGTTTCATCGATCACGTCGCCGCTGTATTCATCTACTTCAATCGATTTCTTTTTGCTCAGTTTCAGCTGTGTGTGAATGGCAAAATCAATCGTAATTACGTCACGGTCGGTCGCATAATTGCTGTAAGCTTTATAGCGCAGCCGGTCAGTGAGTTTGTGGCTGTTGTTCAGAAGAACGCTGTTATAGACTTTCACCTTTTCCTGTTCCTTTTTGTCTGATTCCAGAAGGGTGACTGCTCGTTCTGCCGTATATTTTTTAATATCTTTTGGTATGCTTTTGTTTTTCAGGAAATGGATGTACTCGGTTTCTGAAAAACGCAGGCAAAAGCCTTCACTTTTAATCTTTGCTGTCCGAAACCATGTAGGTGAGACGAGGAGTACGACTTTTTTATTTTTCAGTTTATTAGAAATCGAACCCAGCGCCAGTGTGTGGTTCAACGACTGATTGAAAGGGCCGCCAATGGTCATCAGAGAAATATCACGGTCTTTGAAAAGATTCCTGGGGTGAAACGGACTGCGGAGTCCGTGGCGAAACTCTGATGAACCGAATACCATCATAGTATTGTCATTAATGTTAGCGGACAACCCGTAATAGGACATATTCTTATATGTGTTGTACCACATTCCATATGAATTGTCGGACACTTTCAGGTCATTATGAAGGCAGATTAAATGAAGACCGAACATGAAAACCAGAAAAAGCAGCAACGCAATAAAAAATGCTTTTATTTTCTGCATAGTAATCAGTCTCCGTCAATTCAGGCTTCAGCCCTGGATTTCACGACGTCAATGATTCTGTTCGGCGTCGCCATTTCTTCACGGGTCACTTCTGTTGGAGCAATTACGATCCCGAATTCATCCTGGATTCTGAGCAGAAGCTCGACGTAGTCAAGTGAATCGATCAGTTCTTCTTCCAGCAGATCGATGTCCGGATTCTCTTTAACGATCTCGTCTCCGCAAATATCTTCAAGGATATCAAGGATTTTTTCTTCCATTTATTTTCTCCTCTCTAATACTCCCTTATTTATTAAATCCCAATCAGTTCGGTGAACCTTCCGGAGAAGATGAAAAAGCCGAACATGACCAGATTGAACGTTATAAACCATTCAAACAGGATAAACAACCTGTCTTTCTTATGTTTCTTATAAAATTTTGATTTCTTCTGAAAGATCTCTGTCAGCGACAGAAGAACTCCATGATACAATCCGTACATTATATAATAGATCGTCAGTCCGTGCCAGAGCCCCATCAGTCCCATGTTGATAATGAATGCGACGGACGCGGTCGTCAGTTTGTTTTTAAATACACGGTTCCGGATGAGGTTCATTGTGATACGAGAAAACACAAAATCACGGAACCAGTGTGAAAGGGTGATGTGCCAGCGGTCCCAGAATTCCTTTATATCTTTGCTGATAAAAGGAAATCTGAAGTTGTCCGGCATCTGGATCCCGAAAATATAGCTGATGCCAATAGCCATCAGACTGTATCCGGCGAAGTCAAAGAACAGATACGCTCCGTACGTATACATGTATATCAGCGCGGCTTTCAGATCGCTGGTCATACCGAACCATATCATCAGCTGATAGAATGCCGAAGCCAGCGCAGTCTTGTAAAGCATGCCGAGACAGATTTTAAACAGCCCCTGTCCGACCATATCCAGATACTCATTCCGCGGGATGACTCTGTGGAGATCTTCGTTAAACCTTCTGCTCCGATCGATCGGCCCTGATGTAATCGCGGGAAAAAACAGTATCAGATAGAAAAACTCAAAGGGTTTAATCTCTTTAATGATGCCGTCGTATGTTTCGATCACGATCTGAGCGGCCTTAAAGGTCATGTAAGATATTCCAAGAAATCCGAGAATATGACCGTGATCGCCGGCCAGAATCAGCACTTTCTTTGTCATCAGCGGCAAAAGGGTCATCAGCAGGAATAAATAGTAAGGCCCTGCTTTTCGTCCCTTTGACATCCGGATCTTCAGATAGATTTCGCAGACGGTGAATTCAAATACACAAAAGAAGGTCAGCCAGATCAGCGAAGACCGGTTGTGACCCATAGCCAGCCAAATAAAAAACAGCGTGACGGCAAAACCGTAGTATTTAATCGGTTTCTCCAGGATCCCGAGGATCAGCGCCGGGATCGAGAGAATCGCTGCATATACAAAAAAGTTGAAGTCTGTAAACAGCTGCATTTTATAATAACTCCTCGAGTCTCTTCCGGTTGATTTTTCCGTTGGCTGTCAGCGGCATCTCATTAATGAAACAAATCTTCTTAGGGACCATATAAGAAGGAATCATTTTCTTCAGCTCGGTCCGGATTTTTTTTCGGTTTGCATAGCAGTCGGTCATGCCGCTTTCTGCAGATGGGACGACAAAGGCCGCCAGGTATTTTACGATGCCGTCCTCATTTTTCTCCGGGATGACTGCAGTTCCCGTGATTTCGCTGATCTTCAGGAGGTTTGACTCAATGTCGCCGAGTTCGATTCGGTATCCGTGCAGTTTGATCTGATGATCAATCCTCCCCGTGTAATAGAGCATGCCGTCAGCCTCCATATAGCCGGAGTCGCCGGTTTTATAAGCATATATTTTTTCATTTTCGCCGTTCGGTTCAATCTCGACAAAAACTTCTGCGGTCTTTTCCGGATTCCGAAAGTAGCCGGGACTTACCGTGTCGCCGGTGATGATCAGTTCGCCGGGTTCGCCGACACCCGCAAATGTACCGTCCTCTTTCATGATGTAGAATTCAGTGCCGGGTTTGGCGCGCCCGATCGGCAGCGGACGATCGTCTGCCATCAGCTCATCCGTGATTCGGACGGAAGTAACACAGACGGTGCATTCCGTCGGACCGTAAGTATTGATAATCTCCGCATCCGGGAAACGCTTGGCAAGGTTTCCCGCAGTTCGCTTTGTCAAAGTTTCTCCGCAGAAAAGAAAACTCTCCAGCGACGGAAAAGAATCGCTGTTGAACGATGGGTCGCTCAGACAGACGTCCGCAAAGGACGGCGTCGATACCCAATACTGTAAACTACCTTTTTTCAGATAACTCATCAGCTTTGGCACGTCCTGCTGAAGGTCCCCGTCCGCCGCATAGATAGCGGAACCGGTTGCCAGGCCAGTGTACAGATCCATGACCGAAAGATCAAAGGAAAATGGTGCCTGATTGAGGAATACGCCGGACTTGTTGCCTACCAGCGTCCGGGACCAGTCCAGATAGGCGTTCAGATTCCCTGTGGTGATCCGGACGCCCTTCGGCTTGCCAGTACTTCCCGAGGTGAAGATGATATAATGTACATCTTCCGGTTTATTGCTGGCTGTTTCTTCAATTTGCACGTCGCACTGCAGGATTCTGCGGATCTCGTCCGGGCCGACGACTTCAGCCTGATCGGTCATCAGAGGCCGCGTCGCGAGTATAAACCGGTTTCCGACTGTCTGTATAATTTCATTGATTCTTTCCGGCGGCATATTGATGTCCAGTGGGCAGTACGCTCTTCCGGACCGTGTGCAAGCCAGAAAGCAGACGAGCATAAGGGGTGATTTATGTCCGTAAACAGGCACCGGGCGACGGTCTTTATCCGCATGATCATTCAGCCATGCGGCAAGACGGCCCGATTGTTCCCACAGTTCATGATACGTGATGCTTCCGTCACGGGAATGAAATGCCAGCTGGCTTCCGGTTTTTTCCGCCGTTTTTCTAATGTTGTCCAGTATGTTCATAATCTTTACCAGTGTTAATCTCTTTCTGCCGCTCTCCGTAAGAGAGAAGCAATCTCCCAATTTTAAATACAGTATTATAAACTATAGCATAACATACAAACATTTGAAAATACACATAAGAATTCTTAAAATGTTGCGTTAACGATATGGGAACTATCAATATTTATACATGAAAATGTGTGGATCGATGTGGCAGTTTTCGGCAAGAAAATAAAACTTAAAAATTCTTAAGAATTATTTAGCTATGAAATGGCGAAATTTCAATGCTTTTCGTAGTATTTTTATATGAAAGTTATGTGAATCTTAAGAAATGCTCTTGAAAATAATATGAATATAACATAGTATAGTAGACATAATATCCGCCAAAAGGATATTTTTTTGTATGAATATTTTCGGCGAACTGAGTGCTTTTTTGTGTTATTAAGCACAACACTGTGAGCATAATTGTAAAAAATGCGTAGTATTATTAATTAAGGAGAATCATCTGATGTTCAACACCAAGTATTATCAATTGGGTACTGCCCCTTCTGTTATCAGAAAACTTTTTGCTTATGGACTGGAACAGGCGAAGATTGTCGGAGAAGAGAATGTCTACGATTATTCGCTGGGCAATCCGAGTATTCCGTCTCCGGCAAAGGTTAATCAGTCGATTCATAAGATCGTGGACGATGTCGAGCCGTTGAAACTGCACGGTTATTCTATGGCGCCGGGTTTTGACGATGCAAGAGCGGCCGTTGCTGAAAGTCTCAGCAGGCGTTTTGACATGGATCTGAATGCCGGAAACCTCTTTTTTACATGTGGCGCCGCACCTGCTTTTGTGGCTGTCTGCAAGGCGCTGGCCGCGCTTGATAACAGCGAGATCATCGCGATCGCGCCGTTTTTTCCGGAATACCGGGTCTTTGTTGAAGAGTCGGGCGCGATTTTTAAAGTTGCGCCGGCGGATAAAGAAAACTTTCAGATTGACATCGACGGCGTGAGTGCGATCCTTTCTTCAAGAACGCAGGCAGTTATTATCAACTCTCCGAACAATCCGTCCGGCGCGGTTTATACGGAAGAGACGCTGAGAGAACTCGCCGGTCTGCTGCGGGCTAAATCAAAGGAATATGGACATCAGATCTACATTATTTCGGACGAACCGTACCGAGAACTGGTTTACGGCGACGCCCGGGTGCCTTTTGTCCCGCACATTTATGAAAACTCAATTATTTGTTATTCTTTTTCCAAGTCACTTTCGATTCCGGGCGAGAGAATCGGTTATGTTTGCATACCGGACCGGTGCGCAGACGCTCAGGCGCTGTATGCGGCGGTTGCCGGCGCTTCCCGTGCGATCGGTCACGTATGTTCGCCGACGTTGATGCAGCGTGTAATCCAGGAATGCGCAGATGAAATGCCGGATCTGGAGGCGTACGATCAGAACAGAAGGCTGATCTATTCGGCGCTGACAAAGATGGGCTATGAATGTGTCAGGCCTGACGGGGCGTTCTATATGTTTGTAAAAGCGCCGAACGGCGATGCCAACCGATTTTCGGAAAAGGCGATGAAAGATTTTAATCTGCTGGTCGTACCAGGGGAGGGGTTTGGCTGCCCGGACTATTTCAGACTTTCTTACTGTGTGGATCACGAAATGATCAAGCGGTCACTTCCGGCCTTTCAGGCAATGATCGACGCGTATAAATAACGCGTATAAATAGCAGGAGTCCGGCGCGTTTTGCTTAAAGGCAGTGGTCAGCATCGTTTCCGGCGAGCCGGCAAGTGATCTTGAACGGTGTGATGAAAGGATCGGATAATGGATAATGACAGAAAAAATGCAATTTTCAGAATAGTTATGATCGTACTGATCAGTCTCTCTCTTCTTATGATGGCAGGCGGGTGGGTCAGGATGACGGGAATACAGGATACCGTCAAAAATGACGTTTCGAAGCTGATGGTGGATGTAGAACGTGCCTGCATAGTGCGACCGGATTATGTTACAGATAAAATACCTCACCGGGCGGTCCTTGTGAGAATCGTTGAATCTCTCGGCGATATGACCGTCACACCAGCCGGAGGGATGAGAATCGCTGCGGCGATCGTAAAAGACCATCAGTTTTCTGTCACCTGTAAAATGATTGCGCTGGCATTCATAATATTGATTTGTCTGTCGCTGTTTTTCGGAATCCGGTTGTTATATATCCTGATCAGGAAAAAAACGCTTCCCTGGGGTATGACGCTTTTTGCCCTTTGTCAGGCTTTGCTGCTCCTGTTGGTTTTGTTAGTGTGCGTATTTCTTAATAATCATAAGGAACAGTTTTTGTCATTGCTTACTGCGGGGGGTCTGTTCAGCCCCGCTGAATACGGTCTGGATGAAACGATCGATTTCCGTCCGGCTGTTTTTGCGTTTCTGTCAGCGGTTACGGCGTTTGCCAGCTGGATCATTGCATGGCAGCTTAGAGAAAAATGGCTGTATCGAGGCATTGCGCGGCTGATTCAAAGAGCTCCGGAAGCCTCGGAAGCCCGGAGTGTTCGGGAAGCTTCGGAAGTCCCGGAAGCCTCGGAAGCCCGGAGTGTTTCGGAACCCGGGGATATTCCGACAAGGCCGGAACCGGCGACGCCACCGGCATCGGAACCGGTTCTCAGCGAACCTCCTGTCCTTGTACTAACAGAGACTGAAGCGTTGTTCGGAACAAATAAAATCATAACGGCTCCGGACGGCAGGAAGCTGAAGATTCATGTCCCGGAAGGCATGAAAGCCGGCAACATCATCCGATTAAAAGGATATGGAGTATCGGACAGTAAAACGGGAAAAAAGAACGATCTGCAGATAGAAATCAGGATCAGAAAGTCACCGGATAATGTTGTGATCCGATGAGTCCGTTAACATCGGTCAGAATCGGTAGAATCACAGAAATGTATTAGAACAACTGAGTCACAATATATTGAACTAAGTATATTCCGATGTTAAAATGAAACAAGGTTTTTATTCTCTGTCATTCGGACGGGATTTATCCTGCTCAGGAAAAGATTCAGGCCTGAATATAAGTCAGGCAGGGGTATATATAGATGTAGAATTACTATTCAGAAAGGAACAGACATGAGTTTGTTTTGTATGCACTGCGGAAGAGAGATTCCGAATGATGCGGAATTCTGCCCGTATTGTGGAAGTGTTGTCAACCGGGAGGTAAGACAGCAGACTGAGGAGCCTTTTGTGCAAATGCCGGAGGAGCAGGCTGTATTTGAAGAAGAATATGCGGCAGATGAGACGTATTCCGGTAGAAGCAACAGGGGGGAAGGTTTTTTAACAAAGCTGCGCAGCGGAAAGATTCCGACTGTTGTTTTCGTGATTCTGGCGGTTGTTGTTATTGCGGCGATTGTCGCGATCGTCAAAGTGGTGCAGTACTTTGACCGTCCGATCCTTTACGTTGATCATTCAGGAAACTGGGAATACATCGCCAGCGGGAGAAGAGAAAAAAGCG
This sequence comes from uncultured Eubacteriales bacterium, assembly GCA_900318155.1. GTDB lineage: Bacteria > Bacillota > Clostridia > Peptostreptococcales > Anaerovoracaceae > Aminicella. The sequence goes on along the minus strand of ONJN01000040.1, from coordinate 9,300 downwards.
GAAAGATAAAAGTCAGCAAGGACGACTTTGTTTATCGCATCAGCAGGAAAACACGGCAAAAGATGCTCGGAGATGAAGAAAGTACGGACGATTATGTGGCGCGTTCACGAAAGCTGGACACGATCATGAGTTCACTGACGTTTAATCCGAAGAAAAAGAAGAAGATAAAAGCGGGCGAGACAGTTTCCGGAACCGTTTCCTGCAATAAACCGGAAAGCCGGCTGAAAAGCCTTGCGAACGGCGCCGGCATCAGAATCAAGGGCCTGGATAATGCGTGCAAGGTTAAAATCGTGAAGAAAACGGCCGGCGATGTCGCGGAACAAAAATCGTCCGGAACGATGTCGACAACGGCTGAACGGTATGTGAACGCACAGGACCTTGCCAATTCAATCGATCCAAATTTCTACTACTGGCTGATTCAGCAGGGTGAAAATGCCGTTACCGCGACCAGCGAGTTTTCAGTTGCCAGCGCGGAGTGCGTCGGTACGTATCTTGCCAAACCGAATTCAGCGGACAGCCAATATCTCGATCAGTTTGTCATGGTTTACCTCGTGACGGACAGTTCAGGAAAGCGTTTTTATTATGGCGCTCAGCTGAACTGCATCAATAAGGATTCATCACAGAATAATGTCAATTACACGACTGATTACAGTAATCAAACGACAGGGTCGCTCTGTTATTCATACGGATCGAGCAGCAGTTATATATCAACGATTGTAAACAGTTATTATCCGGCACGTCTGTCGGGCAGCTGCACCTATACATTGTCAAGAATCCCTTTGTCGACGCAGCAGCGATAAGTGTAACATGAACGAGAATGAGAATGAAAAGTTAAGACGGGAGAAGTGGCACGACCGACAGCAGAAGCTGTTCAACATGGTTTCGGTCGGCGTGGTCGATGAACCGCTGAACCGGATGTACGACATCCTGAGCATTGTGGCGCTGACGCTGAATCTCACAGGAACGTTTTTGTCGACTTACCAGTCGTTTCATATGCAGCATGCCCAATTGCTGACGATCATCGATCAGGTTACGGTATTGTTTTTCGCAGTCGATTATGTGCTGCGGATATTGACGGCGGGCTGCCTGTATCCGAAGGCTGGCTCCAGCAGGCGGGCGATTCTTAAATATGTTTTTTCGCTGGCGGGAATCATTGATATTCTGTCCTTCCTGCCGACATACCTGCCGTTTTTTTTCCCGGCGGGCGTCGTCGTATTCAGACTGTTCCGGGTGGCCAGAATCCTGCGGCTGTTCAGGATCAATGCTTATTATGATTCGCTGAATGTCATAACCGAGGTTCTTGTCTCAAAGAAAAATCAGCTGATGTCATCGGTGTTTATCATTGTGCTCCTGATGCTTGCGGCAAGTCTCTGCATGTACAGTGTCGAAAATCCAGCTCAGCCGGACGTCTTCTCCAATGCTTTTTCTGGGATCTGGTGGGCGGCATCAACACTTTTGACGATCGGATACGGCGATATTTATCCGATTACGCAGGTCGGGAAACTCCTTAGTATTATCATTGCTTTCCTGGGGGTCGGCATGGTTGCGATCCCTACCGGTATTATTTCGGCCGGATTTGTCGAACAGTATTCTCGTCTGAAAAATCTGGGCGCCTTTAATGTTGAAGAAGACATTCTCTTCATCGAGATAAAACTGAAAAAGGACGACAGCTGGGTCGGAAAATCCATCAAAGAGCTTCGTCTGCCGTCCGGTATGATCATTGCCGCTGTTCTTCGCGGACAGAAGACGATCATTCCAAAGGGAAGAGTTGTATTCAGAACCGGCGATAAAATCATCATCGGTGCGGAATCGATGGGGGAAAACACGAGGATTAATCTGAAAGAAGTTGTTTTGAATAAAAACCACCGATGGGTCGGCAAAAAGATCCGGGACCTGGACATTTCCAGACAAACCTTCATTGTCATGGTCAAACGAGAAAAACGCAACCTGATTCCGAACGGAAACCTGTCGCTCTGTGAAGGCGACCAGGTCATGCTTTTGTCGAAGCCCCGGGAACTGGAGTTCATTAATCAGGATTTGTCGGAGTACCAGTGATTGAAGAGCTTAAAAGAATTATGTAATATCAGTAAAAGACCATGCCGGGAAGGTATGGTCTTTTTATAAGCCGAAACCCCTTTCGTCAGATTTTGTCTGACAAAAGGGGTTCACTTCATTTACACAGGGTTACTTTCTATTCGTCTTTAATCTTTTATTCGTTGTCTTTTTTCCTGAGTGACGCGTCAAGCTCTTCAAGCTTTTTGGCAGCCCATGCGCGTCCGCCGATACCGAACGCGAGGATGAACGCGCCGGACAGCGCAAGTGCGAGCGCGATGAAGAGTATTCTGACGATATCCGAGCCGATGCCCAACTGACTTATCGCCATGAATGCTGCGAGTATGATGATAGCCACTTTCGCTATCAGTGCGAGCACAATGCTGCCGCCTTCTGCCTTAGTGATGGCCTCTGACGCTTTGTTCGCGCAGATCCAGGCAACGATCACGATGATGACGGCCGCGAGCACATTCGGCAGGTACGCGATGATGACGTTGCCGACGTTTGTGAGTACATTGATTTTAAGTACGTCGATTGCGGCGACGATAAAGAAAATGTTGATGACGATTTTTACGATCACGCTGATCAGATTTGACAGCGTCGTAACTGGTGTACCGTCAGCTTTCTTCGGGAAGATGGTCTGTGTGGTTTCATCTACACCGGTACCGGCAAGTACTGTAATAAGCAGTCCGCCGACAATATTCGCGAGGAATACGCCGAAGAGGATAATAATGATTGCAGCGAATACAAGAGGGATGTAGTTAAAGACCAACTGAACCATCTGCGTTGCAGGATCAGAAATTGCCTTCAGATTCAGTACCTGAAGCGCGGCGATAACAAAGATAATCAGGATGACGGCATATACGATGTTTGCGATGATATCCGTGAACGTGAAGCCCTGGTTTTCTTTAATCCCTGCTTTTTTCTGAAGATCGTTTATTTTCGTTTTCAGCAGGAGTATGGTCAGAAGTTCTTTTGCCAGTTTTGCGAAAAATACGCCAAAAACAATTACAATAATGGCTGCGATAATGTTCGGAATGAAGTTAAGAAACTTGGTTGCCATGCTGGAAAGAGGCGAGGATACGCTGCCTGCGTTCAGATTATCCAGCGCGGCCGGCAGGAACAGCAGAAATACGATCGCAAAAGCAATATTTCCCAGAATTGTTACAGCGCTGTTCTTGCTCTCGGTCAGATCGATTGTCTCCTCGTCGCTGACTACGGTTCTGTCCGCAAAAAATTTTTTAACAATTTTCCGTACGATCGCACGTGCAATCGCGGCGGCGATCAGTGCGACAATCAGCAGGATGATGGCTTTAAGGGTTGCGTTCAGTCCTGCATAGAAGTTGATGTTTTCAAAAAAATCGTTTACCATAATACGCTCCTTCCTTAAAGATTTCAGGTAACAAATAGCCGTTTATATAATATAATTATATATTTATTTTCGATGCTTGACAATTGGTAATAGTGAAAATATATAGACTAATGTGCAAATTTGCTGAACACCTGTAAAAACAAAAAGAATAAACCGTAACTATGTACACAATACCGTTCATCGTGTAAAATATTTAGACATCCATTGAACAGTGAATCAATCTGAAACAATGGGATGCATCGGATGAGATTGGAGAAATGACAGAGGTAAATATGAAACTGAAAACATACATTATAATTATTGTGGCTGCGGCAGTCGTCCTGATGCTTCCTTCGGCCGTGGCGGCTTCGTCTTCCGTGGACCTGTCCGGCATCAGATCGTACGGCCATTTTGAGAAAAGCGGCGACGTATCCTACTTTAAATACAATGATACATCCGTACTTGTGGATGAAGAAGCGGAGGACTCGGCGGACGGAACAGAGATCGAAACTGAAGAACAGACAGCAGAGATAAGCGGTGGCAATACATTCGGAACGACCGCCCGGAATGTCCGGAATGAGGCAGCCGATTTAAGTCTTCGGAAGCTGGGTTCAACGACATCATCGCTCCCTGAAGCCTACAGTCTGCTGAAAAAAGGGCGCATGACGCCGGTACGGAATCAGGGCAGTTATAATACCTGTGCATCGTTCGCGACACTGGCTTCGCTGGAATCCAATCTGGCAACGCAGAAGCTCGCCTCAAATACCCTTAATCTTTCGGAACTTCATTTGGCATATTTTATATATAATGGAAAAAACAGCGGTTCGAGAAGTCTGTACGATGGCAAAGATACATTTTATTCGTCGAATCCCATGCTGAACGGAAGCAGCTATATGCAGTCGATTGCCACGCTCGCCCGCTGGTACGGTGCGGTGTCTGAAAAGACGGCTCCGTATACCAGGATAAAAAGCGGTCTTTCCGGAAGTCTTCGGATTAAGCATAGTTATCTTTTGACCAATGCGTATGTGCACCCGAATTATATCGCTTCTGACGGCAGTATCAATAGAACCGCGATGAATCAGATCAAGACCGCTATTATGAAGCACGGCGCAGTCGCGTCTATGATGGCCGTGAATAAACAGGAAGGTTTCGGTACTTCCGTTGCCAACGAGCAGACCACGTTTTACTGGCCGGCGGCCCGCAGACCGGACCATGGAATCACCATCGCCGGCTGGGACGACAGCTGCAGCAGCGATCATTTTATCAGAGACTATGACGGAAATAAATACAAGCCAAGGGGTGACGGTGCCTGGCTGGTTAAAAACAGCTGGGGAACAGCGGCACATGACCGGGGATATTTCTGGATCTCATATTATGATCCTTCGCTGATGGGTTTTTACAGTATGACCGGTGATAAAAAGTCCGGAGGAAAAACGATCCACAAGAGTCTTTACCAGTATGACGGCCTCGGAATCGGAGAAGCCGCAGGCTTCACCACCACCAAAGTGAGCGGGGCAAACTGCTTTAAAGCCCGCGTCGATACTTTGATTTCTCAGGTCAGTACCTGGACGATGGAAGCGAACAGCCGGGTCAACATAAAAATATATGTCAATAAGTATCAAACGCCAACATCCGGAACCTGTTTGTACAATAAGACATTTAAAGTCGCGAAAGCCGGGTACCATACGATCGGCCTCGGTAAAAAAATCGGCATCCCGAAAGGCTGTAAAATGTGCGTGATCGTGACTGCAAAATGCGGAAAGTATTACTTTGTGCCGTTTGAGATCGTAAAGAAATCGGGCAGCAATGTGAGAATTTCCGGAAAAGTCTCCGGCGAGAGTTACATTTACGGAAAGATGAAGGGAAGCGGTAAATATAAATGGGTCGACACAAAGAACATCGGCTATTCCTACATGAATTCAGATATCGGAACGGCGACCGTGAAAAACGCGCTTGCCAAGATTCATTCTGTCGATTCCGGAAAAGCGGCCCAGAAAATCAAGGTTAAGGCAACGCGTAAGATCAAAAGGAAAAAGTCATTCAAATTAAAGGCGAAACGTGTGAAGGGTAACGGAAAGCTCGTATACTATTCCGCTAACCGGGCAATTGCCACCGTTGACACCAAAGGGAAAGTGACCACGAAGAAAAAGGGCAAAGTGAAGATTTATATCCGGGCATTGCCAACAGCGAAGTGCAAAGCAACTGTTAAAATCGTTACCGTAATTGTAAAGAAGTAAGCGGTGGTTGCGACAGTCTTCCCCAGCCTTACTTTTACAATCGACGCTGGACAGTTTGTTGTCCTGAAGGAGGTTCGTTATGGCAGACAGAAGAATTAACATTTCATATTTCGGAAGTAGTGATATTCAGAAGAACCCTGATGGGGACGAATGCGGCGCGGGTGTCTATATATTTGAGTTATTCGCGCGTGGGAAAGAGGACAAAGGCGTTATCCCTTTGTATATCGGACAGGCTTTGAATATTCAGGAAAAGTGTTACAGCCTTATGAATATGCTGCTGAGGGACCCGTCCTTTTTCGGGCTGGAACGCGCGGACATGGAAAATGACGCGCTGGAACTCAGGGTCCGTATCCTTGATTTCTTTGCCGATGCGGAAACTGTTGCGGGGATGAAGAATGATGCGGGGAAGATGGACAGACTGACAGCGAATATCCGGGCGACGGAAGAGACGCAAGTCAATGAGCTGAAACCGCGGACGCAGTATGACCCGGAGGGGATCCACGGAAAAACGTGTACAAAAGCGACTTTTGACGCATTCATACCGGATGTGGAAAAGCGTAAGGAGCTCGTGCGGCCGGAAATCCGAAAAATCCTTAAGTAATAATGAAGATGTTTTCAGGAATATTGACAGCATTCGCTGTTTCCGCTTATGATGGTAGTATTGATGACAAAGTCTGTTACCCATTTATTAAAAGGGGGAGGAAACATGAAAAGGATAGCGAAAAAAATGTCGGCTGTCATGCTCGCGTTTATCGTAACACTGACATTCATGCCGGCGATGCAGGGAAATTATGTTGAGGCGGCCTCCAAAAAACCTGCGACGGTAACAGGGGCAAAGGCTGTCAGAAAGGCAAATTCCATTTATTTCAGCTGGAAAAAGGCCAAAAGAGCCACCAAATATCAGGTTTATCTGAAGAAAAACAAAGGAAAATGGAAGAAAAAAGTTACGACAAAGGCGAAGAAAGTCCGTATCGCGAATCTTAAGTGGAACACAAAGTATTATATTAAGGTTCGTGCCGTGAACGGTAAAAAAGCCGGAAAATTCTCCGGGACATGGTACGGAAAAATCGGAAAAAAAGTAACGCTGCAGACTCTTGCTAAAAATGGCAGTGTAAAGAAAGCGTTTACGGATGTGGAAAAGCAGTATACGACGGATGATTTTTCAACAAAGCTCACGGTTTCCGGCAATACGCTGGGTTATACGATGAAACTGAAATACAGTCTTTCCGCGTCGGACAAAGCGAAGTTCAGGAAAGAGCTGGCAAAACAATTCAAGACTGCCTCGATGAAAAAAGAGATGAAAGCCGATATCAAAAAAATGGAATACGATACCGGACTCAGCAGCATTAAAATCAAACTCAATATTAAGGCTAAAGACGGAACCTCGTTATTTACCTATAAGTATTCATGATCGCGGGCAGCGTCAGGTGAGTCATGATTATTAAGGTAAGAAATAAAAAGCTATTATTCACCTTGGCCGCAGCTCGGTACAGGGCATGAAAATCAAACCGACCAAAACTCTGTATGGGAATCGAACAGAATATTGAACGGGATTAATCAGAAGCCGGCGGATTTCCGCCGGCTTCCTTTATTTTTGGTTATGCTTTTTTGTTATGCTAATTTGATTTGTACCGGAACGGTGATATGCAAAAGAGCGCTGTATACTGAGCTGATTGTCAGCGATTTACCAGCAGTGTCTTCATGCCGGCATTCAGGCCTTCGACGGTCAGCCGGTACATAGGGAATTCTTCTTTCAATGCGTGGTAGGTTCTGCTGAGATAGCCGTTGACAGGCGGCGGGGACTGCGGATGAAGCCAGATGCAGTGATCGTACTTCTTTTTGAAATCCATAAACCAGTCGAATCCGCTTTTCTGCGTCGGCCGCTCTTTGTCGTCCTTCCATAGGCTCTTTCTGAACAGCTCAACGTGAGACATCTGGGCGTCGCCGATGATGATCACGCGGTAGTTGGACGGCGTATCGCGGAGGATTTTGTCGGTATTGATGCGTTCTTCCAGCTTGATTTCCGGCGTCGGGTAAAGATAGCGTCCGATAAAATTATGGAAGTAATAAATCTTCAGGTCGGCAAAGCTTCCTGCTTTTTTCGCGGACTGGAACAGCATGGCACAAAGCTTCTGATACGGATCCATAGAACCGCCGGTGTCGATCAGCATCAGCACTTTTACAGTGTTTTTACGAGGTGATTTCATTTCGATATGGAGTAAACCGGCGTTGTCGCAGGTCTTACGGATCGTTTTGCTGATGTCGAGTTCGGTTTTCGGTTCCGGGGAATTGTCAGTCAGCTGCCGGAGACTGCGGAAAGCAACCTGGAACTGACGGGAATCGAGCACATTATCTTCACGCCAGTCGCGGTACCTGCGCTCTGAGGCGACACGGTAAGCAGAGTGTCTGAGACTTTTGCCGCCGACCCGGATACCGCCTTTCATCTGGCCGCGGTTTCCATGGGGATTGAATCCTTTTGTTCCGATGGCGCGAAGACCGGCGTTGTGTTCCATTTTCTGGTTTTTTCGCCGTTCCTGATACTTTTCTTCGATCTGCTCGACAGAATACTTTGTCTTAAAAGCTTCTTCATTGGAAACGACAAATGAACTCTCCCTGGTGATTGGATTGTCCAGGTATTTCATCAGCCGCTGAACGCTCGGGATCTGCTCCGTGTCTTTAAAAAACTCCAGGAATGCCTGGTCAAAGCGGTCAAAGTCTTTCTCGCTGTGCACGGCGACGGATCGGCAGAGGTTATAAAAACCCGTCAGTGAAGACTCGTGCAGATTCTTTTCCAGTGCCTCGTGCAGCGTCATCAGTTCGGTCGTGGAAACTTTCAGTCCATATGCTCTCATCATTTCAAAGAAGTCTGTAAACATGGATCTCACCTCTCTTATACTATATCCGGTCGCTGTCTGATGTTCAGGTGTTGCTTTATGTGGCGATGCCGGTCGATCACTTTTTTATGCGGTTTTCCACTGCTTTATGCAGATCGGTCATTTTGGCTGATTATTGTTGATGCCCGGGCTGTGGCACTTTATTTGATATTGGTACTATAACATAAAAATAAAGATGCGTATACATCAAATTGCGAAAAACATTTTAAATACAATTCGGTATATCAGGGTCTGTTGAGAATCTGCAGGAGAACAGATGGCGTTGAAACAATGGTAAATGAATACATTGGCGGGATAAAGAAGTGTGATAAGGGGTGTGTTCGGACTTTGACCGGATTGAAGCGCAGGGATCTGGGGCAGGTGTGGTAAGGGAAAAGACTGACTTTGACGATAAATAAATAGCGTGTGTGTACAATTGAATGATATACACGATAAGAAAGCCCTGAGGAAATGAAAACTCGGATACGACAAAAAAAGCGATCAGCGTATTTTCTGAATAGTAATACGGAAAAAGCTGACCGCGTGTTTTGTGTATTGATAATGCAGTTCTGGTTTCGGAGCAAGCGGCGAGGGTATGGGAGCACCGTTAATTCCGGAGTTCAGCGCTTCACCGGCAGCGGCCTGATTCCGGCGTTCAGTGCTTCACCAGGAGTTCTTTGATCCCGGCGTTCAGGCCGTCGAGTGTCAGGCGGAACATGGAAAACTCTTTTCGCAGCAGGTAATAGGTCTGGCTCATGAAAGTTCCGGGGATCGGTTCTTTCTGCGG
>ONJN01000160.1 GCA_900318155.1 uncultured Eubacteriales bacterium | reverse complement strand
AATGCGCCTGTGATTTGACCCCTACAAAAAATCTGTCACAGGCAAAAAATGACATCGAATACTTATGCAGTACCCGCGACTCGAACCTTGGGCCGATCCAAAGCCAGTCCAAAGCCTGCCCCGCAACCCAGCGACAATTCACAGCTCAGACCCAGAACCCATCCGCGGCCCGGCTCCAGGCTCACTTCAATGACCGTCCCACCGCCCCTATCACGCAGCCCGGTTCCAGAGCCCATCCTCAGCCCGGCACCAGTTCCGGGCCCGGTTCAATGATTGGTCCAGAGACTAACCAGCGCGCCCGGCTCTTGCCCCCGCCAAAGGCTGACCAGTGCGCCGGTTCCAAGCCCGCATTACATCGTTTCTGTGTCAAAGTCCGTTTTTTGGTACGCATCCTGCTTTATACTTGAAGCGTAAGTTACTTCTTAAAAAGATAAAGCAAAGGAGGACAAACCATGAAGAAGATTTTTTTACGATTACAGGAACAAAATATCGCTATGGACATGAATTCTTTGAGCCGAAAATGACTGTGAAACTCATCAAGGAACCCGATAATGAATTCGACGCGGAGGCAATCAAAGTCGAACAGGAAGGCCTTGGCCAGGTCGGATATGTCGCGAACAGCCCTCGCACCGTGGCCGGTGAAAGCTACAGCGCCGGCCGGCTTTTATAAATCAGGCCTGCCAGTTTTTGCAGACATCGATCCATGCCGCGCAGCCTGAAAACTCCTCCAGTTCCGGGATCGACAATTCAATCATACTGTTGCTGCTGCCGCAGGCGGGAAAAACCGTCTCGAACCGTTTCAGTGAATCGTCAAGGTAAATCGTCACACCCTCTTTGACGCCAAAAGGACAGACCCCGCCGACCGCATGGCCAACCAGCGCCTCCGCCTGATCCGGCTTCAGCATTTTAGCCTTTGTCCCGAACTGCGCCTTGTATTTCGGGTTATCGATTTTTGCGTCCCCTGCCGCAACGATCAGAACCGCCTGTCCGTCCACCAGAAAAGAAAGCGTTTTTGCGATCCGGCAGGGCTCGCACCCCAGCGCCTCTGCTGCCAGTTCCACGGTGGCACTGGATACCTCCAGCTCTTTCACCCGGTCTGCCGCACCAAATTTTGATAAATACGCTTTTACTGCTTCAATACTCATAAAGAATCTCCTATACTTTGCTGCCGAAGCAGCCCATTATTAAATACGCGGCGCGGCTGCGCAGAAACACCGGTTATTCACTCCGCTGACAGGCACGCCGGTTCGCGGTCTGTTCATTCGTCATTCGTCCTGCCGGCCGGCACGCCGGGTGCCGCTAATCACGCTCCGGTTCACACCGCGGTAAACCCAGACGGCGATCACGGTGTTGATCAGGTCCGCCACCAGCTGGGACCAGATAAAGCCCGCCATTCCAAACACATGGTTCATTACCAGCATGATCGGAATAATCAGAACCAGATGGCGGATGACCGCCATAAGAAAAGACACTTTTCCTTTGCCGATGGCGTTCATATAATTCACGATATGATAGCCGATCATCATGAACGGCAAAGCAAAACATCTTCCGCGCAGGAATTCTCCGCCAAGACGAACCGTCTCTCCGGCGAGCTCAGCCGACTTTCCGCCTGAGATGAACAAACCGACAAGAGGATCGGCAAAAAACCAGAACAGAATCACACATAGGACAGAGAACGCCAGAATCACAATCCGCGCCAATGAAAAGAACTGCCGCATCCGCCGGTAATTGCCGGAGCCGTAATTATAGGCGATAAGCGGAACCATACCCAGCAGGACGCCCAGGCCGATGTTCAGCGGAAGCCGTTCCAGTTTCAGCACAATGCCCATAGCTGCGAGCGGGATGTCGCCGTAGGAAGCAGCCAGCCAGTTGATGACCATCGTCACAAGGTCAAAGAAAAAAATGCTGAGCGCGGCGGGAATACCCACAGAATACAGAGACCGCGTGTGCGCGCGGCCGATTCGTTCAATACGCCGCGGAAGTTCCAGTACTGTTTTGTCCTTCACAATCCGGAACATCACAATGAAATAAACCATCGAAATAATATTGGACAACATGGTCGCGATGCCCGCGCCCAGTACTTCATAACCATTCGGAAGGATCACAAACATAAACAGCGGATCAAGAAACACGTTCATCAGGCTTCCCAGTCCCACTCCGATTCCGGCCTCCTTCGCGTAACCCGCGTTGCGCAGAAGCTGCGGCATACTCATGGACATCACGGTCGGGATCCCGCCGATCACTGCCGTTACAATCAGATACTGCCGGGCAAATACAAAGGTGTTGTCACTTGCTCCGAGAAGCCGGAGCAGTGGTCCCGCAAATACCAGTAACAACACAGAAAAAGCGAGCGCGGCAATCGCCGCGGCGGCCACACTATAGGAAGCCACCCGGCGGGCATCATCGGTTTTCTTTTCACCAATCAGCCGCGCCATCAGGCTGCCGCCGCCGACGCCAAACAGATTAGCGAGCGCAGTCTCGGCCAGATAAATCGTTAAAACAAGCGAAGACGCGCCGATCATATAAGGATTGCCCGTACGTCCGATGAACCAGGTATCCGCAAGATTATATATCAGGATAATCACCTGGCTCGCTACTGTGGGCACAGCCATTACGGCCAGTGCCTTTGCCGGCCGCATAGTTTCAAATAAATTGTCTTTTTCCAGTGTATTACTCATCAGACCAGTTTCCTTCAAACGTCAAATTCATCTACAGGCATATATAATCCAAACGGACGTCCTTTTGGCTGATCGCCGCCTTCGTAAAACGTAGAGGCGGGGGATATCCGGTGTCTGTTATATTTGACATGATCCAATCTCCTCATCAGCTCTTTGCCTCTTAACTTAATAAAATCATTATATAATCGGTACAGGTTCTCCGCAAGTTTCTTAATAACCCCGGACGATGTCAAGTTGTTGCGGAGTTTTTTCAGGCTCATTGTTTTCATAACCTGCTTGACACTACCAACTCCCTAAGTACAGAAACTCCCTGTTTGGCCGGATTTCAGCGCAAATAAATAACGGCCTGCAGGATTTCTCCCGCAGACCGCTGATATGCCTTATGCTTTTATTTGACCTTGACCGTGAATGTCACCTTCTTTACAGCAGATGGTTTGTAATTGGTATTGCCTGCCGCCTTGGCTTTGACCTTCACCTGGTAGGTGCCCTTATTCAGTCCTTTATTTACTGTGACCTTTCCGGTGGTCTTGTTGATGGTGATCTTCTTATTGCCGCCGGCCTTCGTGTAGGTCATACTGCCCTGACCCTTCTTGGTGAAGGTGATGACCTTGGTTACGGCAATCGTCTGTGCTTTTTTCTTCACTGCGCTATACTTGACCGTCGCGGTCTTTGCTTTGATGTTCAACGGATTGGCGGCTTTGTTGATTTTCCATTTGATGGTCTTTACCGCAGTTGTACCATCAGACCATTTGTAAGTATAATTGGCATTTGTCTTAAGTTTTGCCTTTGCTGTATAGTTTCCGGCCTTCGTTGCCTTCACGGTACCAGACAGGGTGTAATTTGATCCTGCTGCAACGCCGGTCTGGGATTTGCCATTATAGGTCAATGTCTTACCTTTTGGTATGGCAACCTTAATCGGTTCTTTCTCGAGATCAGCGGACAGATTGATGCCGCCGCCCTTCGGCACGATGATATAGTAATTGCCGTTCTTGTCTTTGGACAGCTGCTGTTTGTTGGCTCCCTTACCGTTGTAGGCGGCTTTGATCTTCCATCCGGACTGCAGGTTGGCTTTCAGGATGACCTTATCTCCTTCGTGGGCAACAGGGAAATCGTAGCTTTTTGAAAGGTCGCTGCCATTAGGGTCGACCGCTTTGAGCGTGCCGCCCTTAGAAGGCTGCTCGACCTTAGCTATATACATAATGTGTTTTTCGAAGGCTGCTATTGCGTTTGCTTTGTATTCGTCATCATATGGATCATT
>ONJN01000042.1 GCA_900318155.1 uncultured Eubacteriales bacterium | reverse complement strand
TTTCTTCACGGACCTGAAAAAGGCGTCCATATGCGGGTTCTGGTCATCCAGCGGCACTGAACCGGGTACGTTTTCTTTCAGAATACTGCCGGCGTTCGGGACGAGCATGAAATACATTTTCAGTTTTCTATGTTTTTTTCTAAAACGCATAAGGCCGTTTTCAGTCTTTTTCAGGTTTGCCGGATCCGGCGTTGTCAGTTCTTCAATCAGATAATGGTTTTTTCCGAAATAAACGCCGTTTGATTCCAGTTTTCCGGCTGAAAGGTCAAAGGCCGTTTTTACTTTGATCAGCGCCTTCCGCAGGAAAAACTGGTCGTTGAAATAGTCGTTCATTTTCTTTTCAAAACGGCCGTCCGCATATTTTGATACGGAAAAGGAAGGGAGCGTCTGAAGCATTCTGTTTTCTTCCATTGAGGATTCTTTGTCCGGAATGATCAGATTCAGAAACAAAACAAGAATCAGAATGACAAAAAAGATGAATCCGGTGATGATGGAGCCGATTTTTCTGTTCATAAATATGCAGCCTCCCAGTATGCAGCTTGTTTTCCCGGTGAGAATCTGACCGGAACGAAGTGGCTTTGTCCGGATCAGAATCTGTGAATTACCGGTCAGAATCTGAAATACAGGAACGGATTATAGGAACTGTAAATCAGATACGCGGTCGATAAAATGAATACAAAGAAAATCCCGAAAAGACCAATGGCCGGATAACGGCGGGTCAGCTGTCCGAATTTTCGGATCGGTACCGGAGTCGCCGCGGCTGTGCCGATTATAAGCATGACCAGGTTGGTCCTGAGATAATAAAGCGTTGTGGCGTTGGCAAAAGGCACATGGCTGAGTCCGAACAGAATCCGGAAGCAGCCTGCCGCGTCGGTCATACTCTCCGCGGCGAAGAACACCCAGCCGATCATCACGATCAGAATCGCATAAAGATGACTCAGCCAGGAAGGCCCTTTGTCCAGATATTTTCCCAGTACATATTTTTCAAGTGTCAGCACGAGGCAGTAGTAAAGCCCCCAGACGACAAAATTCCAGCTGGCTCCGTGCCACAGCCCGGTCAGTGCCCATACAACAAAGAGATTAAAGAAATGACGGGCCGGCCGGACGCGGCTTCCGCCCAGCGGAAAATAAAGGTACTCCCGGAACCAGGTGCTCAGGGAAATATGCCACCTCCGCCAGAATTCGGTGATCGAGCGGGAAATATACGGGTAGTTGAAATTCTCCATGAATTCAAAGCCGAACATTTTCCCCAGGCCGATCGCCATATCTGAGTAGCCGCTGAAATCAAAGTAGATCTGCAGCGTGTAGCCGATCAGTCCGATCCAGCCGGTCAGAACCGCCGCGCGGTCGTGCGGAAGGGCGCTGACTGCCGTAAAAAGCTCACCGAACCCGTTCGCCAGGATGACTTTTTTCGCGAGTCCCCATATGAAACGTTCCGCGCCCTGACCGAATTTCAGCCGCGTACAGACCCGGTTCTGCAGCTGCTGCTCGACGTCTCTGTATTTCACGATCGGCCCCGCGATCAGCTGCGGGAACAGTGTCAGGTACAGGGCAAAGTTCAGCAGGCGCCGCTGGGGTTTCACCCTTCCTCGGTACACGTCGATGATGTACGACAAAGCCTGGAACGTGTAAAATGAGATGCCGATCGGAAGCGCCAGTGCTGTATAGTGGATGTGCGTGCCGGCGAGCGCGTTCAGCGTATCCATCAGGAAACCGAAATATTTAAAGAATCCGAGGATAAACAGATTTACGATCAGCGTGAATATAAGATTCTTTTTCCCGGAGCCGCCGCGGTATTTCTCAAATTCGATCTGAAGCGCCATGTAGTAGTTAAAGATCGCGCTGTAGATCATTAAAACGATGTAGACCGGTTCGCCCCAGCTGTAAAAAACCAGACTGGCAGCCAGGAGGATGATGTTCCGGATTTTCATCCGGCGGCGGGGCACCGCGTAATAAAGCAGCAGCACGATCGGCAGGAAACCGAACACAAAGAGAATACTGCTAAACAGCATTTTTGAACACCTCCTCGCGTTTATCCAGTTTTTTATCGGGCGCGACGCAGTAAAACAGATAATTCCCGCGCGTGACCACGGCCGCGTGGTTCAGCATGGCGGTCTGCTCCGGTCCGTAGCCTTCAAAAATCCGGATCTGTGAATCAATGCGTGATTCTACCAGGTCCTGTACCATTTCCAGATCCTGTTTTCGCCGGGTTTTGATGATCAGCATTTCCTCCACGCCCAGCGCCTTTGTTGTTTTATAATAGAGAAACGACTTTGCCATACTGTCGTCGATACCAAGGTGCTGAAGCAATTCGCGCGCGCTGCATTTATGAAGGCTGGTAATGCCGGTTTCCGCTCTCAGTTCACGGTCGATGGCCGAGAGGGGGATGTCTTTTGCGCCCGCGTTATGATAAACGCTGGTCAGAAAAAGGATCAGCAGGATCACAAAAAAAACTTTGATAATATTCGGAATGCGAATTTTAAATATGATCAGATCCGTAAGTTTTTTTATCAGGTCATTCATTTGATACCAGCCTCCTCGATCACTCTGTTGAGCCACAGAGGGTAATATGCCGGTTTGGCGTGAATTCCGTCTTCCGCGTAAAGATCCGGGCGGTTAATCAGGATATCGGTGATGTCGATAAAGCAAAGCTTGTTCTTTTTGCACATGGCTTTGATCGCTTTATTGAATTTTCTGTAACCGCGCAGTGATTTATTCTTTGACATTGCTTTGTCAGTCGGGGCGCTGATACTGGTCACGCAGACCTTTGTGTCCGGGGAGATTTTTTTGAATGCCCGGATATCGTCCATGTATACTTTGGTGAAAGCGGCAGCGTTTCCGTTGAAATTACCCATTTCATTCATCCCGTAGGCCAGAATCACGAATTTCGGGTAATTCTTTGCCGCGTCGATAAAGAGATTTTTGGTTGATTTTACAGAGGCGCCGACTTTACTGTAGACTTCACTTTTTGAAAGATATCCGTATACGGTCAGGCCTTCAACGAGGGAATCGCCGATTACGGCAGAACGGTTGAAAAGACGGCTGTAATTTTTTTTGACCGGATGCACGTTTTTCCCGGCCGTCTCGTCTTTATAGTTGAGACGATCGATCGCGGCCTGCGTTTTCCTGATTGAGACCTGTTCACTGTTTTTGACGGTGGTCATGTTGGTTTTCAGGGTCTTTTCATCTGTGTCTGTTTTATGATTAAAGCGCAGCAGATTGAAAATGAAAAAAACCAGTAATACTATGATCAGCGCCGTGACGATCCGGTTCCGGAGTTTTTCTCTGTCAGTCGGGTCAAAGCGGTCGAACAGCGATTTCAGTTCATCGGATATTTTGTTTTTATTCCAATTGATATTCAATGCAGCTTCCTTTTGAATCGTTCGATTTAAGATGGTGCCGGCAGTCAATCACAATGCGCTGAAGCGCTGTGATCGCTGCGGGAAGCGTGTGATCCGAATAAAAGATCCGGGAAGAGGCTTCCGGGCGCCGGGCGTGTCCGCACATCGTGGCTGAGGCGGGCGCGGTTATGTATATTTATAATGATATATAATAAGTAATAAGCATGCAAGACTATAATAAACTAAATAATTCGCAGAAATCCGCAAAATCCTGACAATCAGTTGACTTTTTCAGCGAGCAGTGTATAATGATACCAAAAGTGCAAAAATACACATCTTTATGCATAAATAATCAGAGAAGGAGAATGTGCCATGCCGGTTAATTTAAAGGGAAGAAGTTTTTTAACATTGATGGATTTTTCAAAACAGGAAATCAGATATCTGCTTGATCTTGCGCATGATCTGAAGGCGAAGAAGCGGGCAGGTATTATTGGTGATACTCTGAAGGGGAAAAATGTCTGTCTTTTGTTTGATAAGACTTCTACAAGAACGAGATGTTCCTTTGAAGTTGCCTGCAAAGATGAAGGCGCGAATGTTACTTATCTTGACAAAGAGTCTTCTCAGATGGGAAAAAAGGAGAGTCTACGAGATACGGCGCTGGTACTCGGGAGGTTTTTTGACGGGATCGAATACAGGGGATTCAGTCAGGAACTGGTGGAGATGCTCGCCGAGTATTCGGGCGTACCGGTGTGGAACGGTTTGACGGATGTTGATCATCCGACGCAGATTCTCGCGGATATGATGACGATTGAGGAGCATCTGAATAAACCGCTGTCGGAAGTGAAGCTTGTTTTTATCGGGGATATCAGAAACAATATGTCGTACGCCTGGATGTACGGCGCGGCAAAAATGGGCATGCATTATGTCGCGTACGGCCCGGATGTGCTCGCGGAAGGGCTCGATCCGGACGTGATTGCCGCTGTACAGGCGGTCTGTGACAAGTCCGGCGCTGTAATTGAAATCACTTCTGATCCGGAATGCCTGAAGGGCGCGGATGTATTGTATACGGACATCTGGGCATCGATGGGAGAAGAGGAGGCGATTCCGGAGCGTGTGGAGCTTTTGAGTCCGTATAAGATTACGATGGATACAGTAAAGGCGACCGGGAATAAAAACGTGCTGTTTATGCATTGCCTGCCGTCGTTTCATGATTTTGAGACGGATATGGCCAGAGAACAGATCGAACGCGGTTACGATATCCGGGAAGTTACAGACGATGTATTTTATTCTGCGAATTCTGTTGTTTTTGATGAGGCGGAGAATCGTATGCACAGCATAAAAGCGGTCGTTGTCGCGACGATGTCATAGACGATTTGACGGGGTCATGAACGGAGGTTTCGGCTGCGGCATGGCCTTTGACAGGCCGCGTTCAGCCCTGTGCTTTTGGATGGGAAAACAAGATGTTTTGGATAACAGCGGAGCCGGGACCCGGCTCCGTATTAAATAAGGCAAAAAAATAAATGCATTCAAAAAGTTCCGGGGGTTTAATGAATCGATGTTCATTAAATTTGAGCTTTTGGAATGCATAATGTTTTTTCAGAAGCTTAAATAACCATGCCGGTATCAGTAATGCTTCAAAAAACGGAGAGGGCTGTATCAAAACAAAGTCAAACAATTACTTTGTTGACATAATAATAACCGCTTTATTGTTGTGTGTCAACAGTAAATTTTAAAAATTATTGTTTTTTTTAACAATTTATAATCGTCAAAGTTGATATAACAGGTGTGTTTTACAGGCGTTCGTCTGAAATCATTTTTCGACCTCAAGTGGCCAGCAATAAAAAATCATTCACGTTTTTTGCTGTTCATGGATTGATTCAAAATGAATCTGGCGATATAATTAGTATTTAAAGTGGTTTAATAGTTATTGCGAGTCGAATAATCAGAGGTAGAAATATATGAGTGAAAATCTAGCTAAAACATACGATCCCAAAGCTTTTGAGGACCGGATCTATGATATGTGGGAAAAAAGCGGTTCTTTCCATGCGGAAACCGGACGTGACAAAAAGCCGTATACGATCATCATGCCGCCGCCGAATATTACCGGCAAGCTCCATATGGGGCATGCGCTTGACCAGACACTGCAGGATGTTCTGATCAGATATCACAGAATGAAAGGCTATAACGCCCTGTGGGTTCCGGGATCGGATCATGCGAGTATCGCGACGGAGGCAAAGGTTGTTAACAAGATCCGTGAGGAAGAAGGCGTTGAGAAACAGGATCTCGGCCGTGAAGAATTTCTTAAGAGGGTCTGGGAATGGAAGGAAGAGTATGGCGGCAATATCACTCGTCAGTGCCGGAAACTCGGCGATTCCTGTGACTGGAGCCGTGAACGCTTCACGATGGATGAAGGCTGCAGTAAAGCCGTACGAACATTCTTTGTCAGATTATACAAGAAAGGCCTGATTTATCGCGGAAATCGCCTGATCAACTGGTGCCCGGACTGTAAAACATCTTTATCCGACGCGGAAGTCGAGCATGAGGATGTGAACGGAGAATATTGGTATTTCAGATATCCGGCTGCGGAAGAAGGCGGTCGGGACATTATTGTCGCAACGTCCAGACCGGAGACGATGTTCGGCGATATCGCAATCGCGGTAAGTCCGGAGGATGAACGGTACACGGATATGATCGGACAAAAAGTTGTTCTGCCGCTCGTCGGAAGAGAGATCCCGGTTGTCGCGGACCCGTATCCTGATCCGGAAAAAGGAACCGGCGCTGTTAAAATTACACCGGCGCACGATTTCAACGACTTTGAAGTCGGTGAACGGCACGGCCTTGAGATCATCAGCTGCATCAATGAGGATGCGACGATGAATTCTTACGCGGGAAAATATGAAGGCATGGATCGTTATGAGTGCAGAAAAGCCTGGGTGGCCGATCTGGAAGCGGGCGGCTATCTCGTAAAAACTGAAGAATTGTCGATCCCGCTCGGAACATGCTACCGTTGTCATACCGTCATTGAACCGATGCTGTCGGATCAGTGGTTCGTACGCATGGAGACGCTTGCAAAGCCTGCGATTGAGGCGACGCAGACCGGCGAGCTGGAATTTGTACCTGAACGATTCGTAAAAATATATAATCACTGGCTGGAGGATATTAAGGACTGGTGTATTTCCAGACAGCTCTGGTGGGGTCACCGTATTCCTGCCTGGTACTGTAAGGAGTGCGGGGAAATCATTGTAGAGGAAGAGGAACCGACAGCCTGCCCGAAATGTGGTTCAGCGAAAATCGAACAGGATCCGGATGTTCTCGATACCTGGTTCTCATCGGGTCTCTGGCCGTTCTCGACGATGGGGTGGCCGGATAAGACGGATGACCTGGATTATTTTTATCCGAACGATGTTATGGTTACCGGATATGATATTATTTTCTTCTGGGTCGTTCGTATGGTTTTCTCAAGTATCGAGGCAATGGGCGAGATCCCGTTTAAATATGTTTATCTGCACGGTCTGGTAAGAGATGCGCAGGGAAGAAAGATGAGCAAATCGCTGGGGAACGGTATCGACCCGCTGGAAGAGATCGAGCGTGTCGGCGCGGATGCGCTCCGCTTTATGCTCAGCAACGGAATCACGCCGGGCAACGATATGCGCTATCAGGAAGAAAAGCTCATCGCGGCGAGAAACTTTGCCAATAAACTCTGGAACGCGTCGCGCTTTGTCATCATGAATCTGACCGATGACGACGGAAATTTCCTTGAGACGGCCGACGGAGACGGAATGGGATTGGATTCGATGGATGATTTCAGCGGCATCGCGCTGAGAGATGAAGATAAATGGATGATCAGCCGGTTGAACGACGCTGCGGGATATGTGACTGATGCGATCGATAAATTCGATCTGGCGCTGGCCGCTCAGCGTGTATATGATGTGATCTGGAACGAATACTGCGATTGGTATATCGAGATCGTCAAAAAGCGTCTTTACGGCGACGATGAGGAAGATAAAAAGACGGCGCGCTTTGTTCTCGTTTTTGTGCTGAAGAATCTGCTGAAGCTGCTGCACCCGTTCATGCCGTTTATCACGGAGGAAATCTGGGGCCATCTGCCGCATGCGGAAAAAGAAAGTGAGAATCTCAAGAACGCTTATCTGATCTGTGCCGCGTGGCCTGAATACAGTGAGAACAGGCACTTTGAAGCGGAAGAGAAAGAACTGTCTCTGGTGATGGATGCCATCACGGCAGTCAGGAATATTCGTGCGGAGACCGGCGCGCAGCCGTCAAGGAAACTGACAGCGGTGATCGCGGCGGAAGGCGAAGCTCTGGATCAGATTAAAGCAGGTGAACGATATATCCGTGATATCGCGAACATCAGCGAGATCACTTTTGTCGACGCGAATGCGGAAACTCCGGATGACGCGGTATCCAAGGTTATCGTCGGCGCGCAGATATTTGTGCCGCTGGCAGAGCTTGTCGATTATGATGAAGAGTATAAACGGCTTCAGGGCGAAGTGAAGAAGCTCGAGGGTGAGGTCGCAAGAGCCGGGAAGAAGCTCGCGAATGAAAGCTTTGTCGCCAAAGCGCCTGAAAAAGTTGTGGCGGCGGAACGCGAGAAGCGGGCCAATTATCAGGAGATGCTGGAAAAAGTACGGGAACAGCTTTCGAATGTAGCTGAAAAACTCGGCAAGTAAATAGAATAAAAAAATCAATATATCAGGCAAAGACTGAAAAGTTTTACTGCAGAACAGCCGCAGAGCGTGGCGTCTTTCTCGGATGCGACGGCTGCGGCCGATTATTATTTGTTTGTGGCCGGATCGAGAACGTAAGGTCGTGTGTTAGGTCAGGGGATGAGATGAAAAAAACCAGTTTGAAACCGGAAAAGCCGCAGAAAGAGGTGCAGATCGAACGAGCAGGTCAAGAGGATCTCAATGCGCTTGTGTGTCTTTTTGTCAAAAATGGTCTTGAATATGATGTTGAGGATGAAGTTGAGACGGACGTCATTGAATCGTTTAAGCTGACAGATGCGGACGGATCGTTGAAAGGGGGCGCGTGTCTCGCGCTCAGGCAGGGGGATTACATTATCGACGGGATCGCCGTCGAGCCGGAGTGCCGCCATCGAAATCTGGGAAACAGGCTGCTCGATGGAATTGTCGGGGAGGTGAAAAGAAGAGGCGGTCAGAGAATATTTCTAGTCGCGAAAGCCCCTGGCTTTTTCAGAAAATATGGTTTTACGACCGTTGATCATGAAGCTGCTCCGGATTTCTTTGAGTGCAGACAATGTGATCAGTATAAAAAATGCTGTTTTCCGGAAGTCATGAAGCTGGAGATCGGACGGGCGGTGAACGTTAAGTGAATACTCGTTTACCGGATTTAATCTTCTATGAGAAAAACAAATAATATGTTATAATAATTCAGTGAATGATTCGGAACCGACCGGACATTCGTTTTAGTACGTGGAGGAAATAAATATGTTAGATAAGGTCGGCAACGACAACAACAATTATAATAAGGATAATATCAAGACGATTAAAGAATCATCACCAACGATTGGCGGGTTGATTGAAAAGGAATACTTAAGACAAAGTAATAATATCGAACTGATTGCTTCAGAGAATTATAGTTCCGAGGCGATTCTCGCGGCGTGCGGAAGCTGCCTTTCCTGGAAATACGCGGAAGGCTATCCGACAGACCGATACTCGGGAAGCGAGTCGCGTTATTACGGCGGTACGGAATTTGTTGATCAGATCGAGGAGTATTGCTGTAATAAATGGCGGGAAGTTTTCAGTACTGATTATCATGTCAATGTCCAGCCGCACAGCGGGTCGCAGGCGAATTTCGCGGCGTACAGGGCTTTTCTGAATCCGGGGGATACGATCCTGGCGATGACGCTGGATAACGGCGGTCATTTGACACACGGCTCTTCGGTAAATTTCAGTGGTACGCTGTATAATATGGTTTTTTATAACGTTGACGATAATGGATATATCAATATGGACGACGTTCGAAGAAAGGCGGAGGAACTGAAACCGAATCTGATCCTCGCGGGTGCCAGCGCGTATTCAAGAATTCTTGATTTTAAGACTTTTGCTGAGATCGCGAAGAGTGTCGGCGCTGTTTTCATGGTCGACATGGCGCATATCGCGGGGCTGGTTGCGGCCGGTGAGCATCCGTCTCCGTTCGGACTTGCGGATGTTATTACGACAACGACGCATAAGACTCTGAGAGGACCGCGCGGAGGCATGATCTTTGCCAGAAAGGAACTGGCAAAGAAGATCGACAGTGCCGTGTTCCCGTATTCACAGGGTGGGCCGTTGATGCACATTATCGCGGGAAAAGCAATCTGTGCAGAAGAAGCGTGTCAGCCGGATTTCAGGAAATACATTCATCAGGTTGTCATGAACTGCAAAGCCTGCAGCGATGAATTCATGAAACTGGGATATAAAGTTGTTACCGGTGGTACGGATAACCACGTGTTCCTTCTGGATCTTTCCGATCATGCGTTTACCGGCAGGGATCTGCAGGAAAGACTGGATACGGTCGGTATCACGCTGAATAAGAACACGATCCCGGGCGATAAGCGTTCACCGAGACAGACGAGCGGAGTTCGGATCGGATCGGCGCCGATGACAACGCGAGGGTTTGACGAAGATGATTTCAGAAGAGTTGCCGCAAGAATTGATGAAGTGATCAAAGAACTTGATGCCGAATTCGCAGAGAAGAAATAACCGGAAGCGGAGATTTATGCATTTGTGAGCGGAAGATTCCGTTTGCTCCTTTATTAATAAACTATTCAGACAGAACAGGGAAACGAGAAGATTATGAAAATAGTAATAGATGGAATGGGCGGAGATAATGCCCCGGATGCCATCGTGGAGGGCGTGGTGCAGGCAGTTCAGGAGCTCGGGCAGGAGAATCAGATTATTCTGGTCGGTCAGGAACAGTTGCTTACGGACGCGCTGCGAAAAACGAGGTATAACGGGAACCGGATTCAGATCGTCAATGCGGATTCTGTGATCAGCAATGATGACGCGCCGGTCCGCGCAGTACGGAAGATGAAGGATTCTTCGGTTGTGGTCGGTATGAATATGGTGAAGAACGGCGAAGGCGATGTTTTTATATCTGCCGGCAGCACCGGCGCGATTCTCGCGGGCGGGCTTTTGATTCTCGGCCGTGTGAAGGGGATCGACCGTCCTACGCTGGCGACGGTATATCCGGTCATTGGCGGGAAGCCGTCGCTGCTGGTCGACGCGGGTGCCAACGCGGAGTGTAAGCCGAGAAATCTGCTTGAATTTGCAGTCATGGGCAGCATTTACATGGAAAAGGTACTCGGGAGAGAGAATCCGACCGTCGGTCTGGTCAACAACGGGACTGAAGAAGAGAAAGGAACGGCGCTTACCAGGGCGGCGAATAAACTGCTGAAAGAAAGTAGTGTTAACTTTGTCGGCAATATAGAAGCGCGGGAACTTCAGAATTCGGCCTGCGACGTGATCGTCACGGATGGTTTTACGGGCAACGCGCTTATCAAGCTTACCGAAGGGCTGGGGCTGATGGTTCTTCGGGAACTGAAAAGTATTTTCCTGACCAGCCCGATGACAAAGATCAGTGCGATTCTTATGAAGGAACAGCTGAAAAAGCTGAAAACCGAATTCGATTATAAAGAATACGGCGGAGCACCGATTCTGGGCGTGAAGGGCGCCCTGCTCAAGATGCACGGGTCTTCTGATGCCAAAGCGGTCAGACAGACGATACTTAAAGCGGTGCTTTACGTTGAAGAAAATGTTGTCGGGATCATTTCGGATGCAGTGAATCCGAGATCGAAAAGATCGTCGGATACCGATGATCAGGAAAAATGAGTCAGCCGGCATATTATGTCAAGCCGCTGCAATAACCTGGATACGGTAATTACGGGGCTGTTGCATAAAGCTTTTTGATGCAGCAGCCCTGCATATTTGACGCAGATCAGCGGGAATATGATACAGGAAAGAAATGTGAAATATGAGATGAACGATTCAATTTTTGAGAAGAAAACAGGACATAGATTCGGGGACAAAACGCTGCTTAAACGAGCTCTTACGCACAGTTCCTACTGCAGGGAAAATGGCATACCGAGTTACGAGAGCAATGAACGCCTTGAATTTCTGGGAGATGCTTTTTTGGATGCCATTGTAGGAAACGAACTGTACAGAAGAATGCCCCGTGTTAACGAAGGCAGGCTGACAAAGACGAGAGCCGTGGTGGTATGTGAAAAATCATTATCGGAAATAGGAAATGAAATGAATATCGGGGAATTTTTGTATCTTGGGAATGGTGAGGCCCAGACCGGAGGCCGCGGACGGGATTCCATCATTGCAGATGCCATTGAAGCCGTGATTGGCGCGATTTTTCTCGATGCGGGATATGAACCGGCGGAAAGATTTGTGCTGAGCTTCTTTGACCGGATTATCCGGGATGCGATTGACGGGAAAATCTTCTCCGACTATAAAACAGAAGTGCAGGAGCTTTTGCAGAAAGGCGGCAGGAAACCGTACATTTCTTATGTTCTGGATAGAACCGAGGGGCCTGACCATGACAAGACTTTCTTTGTCCATCTGGTGTGCAATAACGTCCGGATGGGGTCCGGTACAGGCAAGACGAAAAAGGAAGCAGAGCAGGAGGCGGCCAAAGCGTCTCTGGAGGGAGGTTATTTGGATAATGTACTTTAAAAGACTTGAAATACACGGATTCAAATCGTTTGCCGACCCGGTCGTTATTGATTTTGACAGTGGTGTCACTTGTATTGTTGGACCGAACGGAAGCGGCAAGAGTAATATAAGTGATGCCATCCGATGGGTTTTGGGCGAACAGAGTCCAAGGCAGCTGCGTGGCGGAATAATGGAAGAGGTTATTTTTAACGGTACGGAAAACCGTAAAGCCGCTGGTATGGCAGCAGTCACGCTGATCATCGATAATTCCAGCCGAATCCTGGATCTTGATTTTGCGGAAGTTGCTGTGACGAGGCGTCTTTTTCGCAGCGGTGACAGTGAATACGCTATAAATAACAATGTCTGCCGGCTGAAGGATATCAGAGAGCTGTTCATGGATACCGGAATCGGCGTGGATGGTTATTCGATCATCGGCCAGGGAAAGATTCAGGACATCGTCAGCAATAAACCAGAGAGCCGGCGGGGAATCTTTGAGGAAGCGGCCGGTATCGTTTCCTATAAATCCCAAAAGGCAGAAACAGAAAAGAAACTGATCGAGACAAACAGAAATCTGGAGAAAATTGACGGCATCGTTGATGAACTTGAGGGGCGTGTCAATACCCTGAAGAACGACAGTGAAAAGGCGGAACAGTATCTTTCTCTGCGGAAGCGCTATAAAGAGCTGGAAGTCAATATCATTCTGAAAAACATAGATAACGCGGCGGACAGAGCCGGCAAGCTGCTGGGAGAGATTTCTGACATGAAGGCGAAGATCGATTTTACGGCGGATAACCGTAAAAAAACGGCGGACGATCTTCTTGAACAGGACCGGCGGGCAAAAAAACTGGAAACGATGTACGATGAAGCCAGTTCCCAGATGATGCCGCTGATCGAGTCAATAAGTAATTTCAAAAAAGAAAGTCAGTTCAACGATGAGCGGATGAGAATCATAAAAAATGAAGAAGTGCGCGTCGAAAAAGAACTGGACGAGCTGAAAAAGAAAATTGATAAAATCGAAAACGATCTTCAGAGTCTGAAGGTTGAGCAAACCGTTATCCTGACCCGGACTCATGAGGCTGAAAACGATCTGGAAGAAAAGAAACAGGTTCTGAAGCGCGCCATTGATCAGACGGGAAATACGATCGAACTGATTGATGAGGGCAACGACCGGCTGTATCTGCTCCATAGTGAAGCCGCGTCCAAAAAGAGTGAGGCTCAGAGTATTGAGAGTTATAAGACTACGCTGAGTAAACGCCTGAGAGAACTGAAAAACGATCACGAGACGATGACGACTCAGAAATCCAGATACAGCCGTCTTCTCAGAGAGATCGAAACAAAGAAAATGAATGCGCGCAGTGAAAAGGAGCGCATCGAGAAAGAAATTATTGAAACCAGAAAACGTCGAGACGATCTCAATGAACAGTTTGTGGAAGGCCGTGACAAGGTCGAGAAGCTGAGAATCGAGATCAAGGGGATGGAGACCCGCAGCCGGACGATCGAGGAAATGGAACACAATTATGAAGGTTACAGCAACGCGGTGCGTTTTGTCCTCAATTCAGGGTTGACCGGCGTGGAAGGGGTTGCCGGAGAACTGCTCGATGTTCCTGTAGGGATGGAAACCGCGATTGAAACCGCGCTGGGCGCTGGTAAACAAAATATTGTTGTCCGTAATGATGATTGCGCGACAAAAGCAATCAACGCACTGAAACATAATAAGGCGGGTCGTTTGACATTCCTGCCGATCGACAGCATTGAAACAAAGAGAGCAAGCGTCAATGTCGACGTCGAGGGAGACCGGGATTTCCTGGGACTGGCAGTTGATATCGTTCACTTTAACGAGGCGTTCCGGGGTGTGTTCCGTTATCTGCTTGGCCGGGCTGCGATCGTAACTGATCTTGATGCCGCCATCCGTCTGGCAAAGCTGGATACGGAGGGACTGCGCTTTATTACGCTGGAAGGCGAGCTTGTCAATTCAAACGGGGCGATCACCGGCGGGCAGTATAAGAAAAAGCAGACCGGAATTCTCAGAAGAAAGAATGAGATCGCGCAGCTTGCGAACGATATTGTGCTGCAGAAAGACAAACTGGATAAAGAAGCCAGAAATATCGCTGATATTGACAGAGCAGTCGGCAAACTGGAGTACCAGCTCACAGAACTTCTGGAGGATCAGCGTGAAAACGCACTGAAGATCAAATCACTCGAGATTGAAGAACAGTCCCGGAAAGAAATGATCGACGACGCGACGGAAGAAATCGAAAAGGCTGGTACGGAAATCGATGAAATCGGCCGTCAGATGACCGATGCGGATCGTATGATCAGTGGACTTCTGGAAGAAAGCAAGACTGCGGAAAACCAGATTATTAAAGTGACTCATGAAATCGATGAAATCATTGAGAACGGTGAAGAAAAGAGAGCTGCTGTAGAGGCCGCAGAAAAGGACGTGACGGAAAGCAGACTGCGAGTACATGAATGGAGCGGCAAGCGGGACGGCATCGCCGCGCTTATTGAAAAAACAAAACAGGAACTGAATGGTTATGTTGCCCTTCATGAGGAAAAACAGAATGAGACGAAACGTCTTGAAAGGGAAAAAAGTCATCTGAATGTCGGAACTAATTTCTCGTCATCCACCCTCGACAAGCTTGAGCAGGACCGCAAGTCACTGGAGGACAGGATCGCGCAGCTTTCAAACGATAAAAGAGAAGCGGCTGACCGGATGACTGCGCTGAATGCGGAGCTGGAGTCTTATGACACTGAGATCAGCGGCTATGTTGATCAGAAATACAGCCTTGAGATCCAGTCCGCGAAAAACGAAACGCAGATGGACCATCTTAAATCGAGATTGTGGGATGAATTTGAACTGTCATTCGCGCAGGCGCTTGAACTTAAGTGGGATATCTTTGTCATGGGTACATCCGTCAAGGAGAGTCGTGATCTTAAAAATCAGATTAAAAGCCTCGGCGAAGTCAACATCGGCGCGATCCGTGAGTATAAAAACATCAGCAAACGGTATAAATTCCTCGCAGAGCAGCAGAGTGATATCCGCAGTTCAGCGGAAGAGCTTAAACTGATCATCGCGGATATGGATAAAAAGATTACCAGAAGATTCCGAAATAATTTTGAACAGATCGAGTATAATTTTGAAAGAGTGTTTATGGAACTGTTCGGAGGCGGATTTGCGGAGCTTCGGCTTGAAGATGATACACGGCCCCTGGAATCGGGCATCGAGATCATCGTACAGCCGCCCGGCAAGAAACTGCAGAACATCAATCTGCTTTCCGGCGGAGAGAAAACGATGACGGCGATCGCTCTGATGTTCGCGCTCATCTGTGTAAAACCGACTCCGTTCTGCATTCTGGATGAAGTGGAAGCGGCGCTGGACGAGGACAATATTGCAAGATTTTCCAATTATATGAAGAATTTCCGTCAGACGCAGTTCGCGCTGATCACACATCAGAAAGCAACAATGGAGCACGCGGATGCGCTGTACGGCGTTACTATGGCTGAGGAGGGCATCTCAAAAGTAATCAGCCTGAAACTGGATGATCCGGATGCCGATCGTTTTACAGAATGATGAAGATAAGGAGTTATCAAAATGTCTGTTATTAAGAAGAAAAAAGGCTTTTTCGGCAGACTCTCTGAAAAACTGACCGATGTGATTACCATGCGCAAGAAGGTCGACGAAGAGATGCTGGATGAGCTTGAAGAAGTACTCATTACTTCGGATATCGGTATGGAAACAACCATGAATATCATGGATGAACTGAGAAGACAGATCAAGGATGATTATCTTGACCAGCCAAAGTACGTAAAAGAAGCGCTTCGCGACATTATGACGGCGTTGGTGGACAAAGGGGACCGATCCGCGCTCTCTGCGGATTTTCCGCTCGTGATCCTGATGATCGGAATCAATGGCGGCGGCAAAACCACTACGATCGCCAAGCTCGGACATATGTTGAAGTCGCAGGGAAAGACTGTTCTGTTCGCTGCCGCGGACACGTTCAGAGCAGCCGCCGGCGAACAGCTTGAGATCTGGGGACAGCGCGTCGGCGTGAAAACCGTACGGCATCAGGAAGGCGCTGATCCGGGCGCGGTGATTTTTGACGCGATTCAGGCCGCGAAATCCAGGAATATCGATGTTCTGATCTGCGACACAGCGGGAAGACTGCAGAATAAAAGGAATCTGATGACAGAACTCGAAAAAATGAATAAAATAATTGATCGCGAGTATCCGGAAGCATCCAAAGAAACGCTTCTGATCCTGGATGCGACAAATGGAAAAAACGCGGTTTCGCAGGCAAAGGAGTTTAATGGCGTTGCGCCGCTCACTGGCGTGGTCATCACTAAGCTGGACGGAACGGCAAAGGGAGGTATCGCGATCACGATTGCCGACGAGTTTGATATGCCGGTTAAATATATCGGCGTCGGCGAAAAGATTGAGGATCTGGAGCGTTTTGACGCAGAGAGCTTTGTCGGTTCCATCTTTGAAGAGGAAGAATAAGAATCGTTAATTACTGACTGAAGTTATAATCGTTGTTATTTACACCGAAGGCGGGAGGATTAATCTATGGGTAAACCGGTCGTGGCCATTGTCGGAAGGCCGAATGTCGGGAAATCAACTTTTTTTAATAAAATGATCGGGAAGAGGATTGCCATCGTAGAAGATACGCCGGGGGTTACAAGAGACAGGATCTATGCCGAGACTGAATGGAACGGCGTTGAATTTGCTTTGATCGATACCGGCGGAATTGAGCCGTCTTCACAGGATGTGATTTTGTCGCAGATGCGGGATCAGGCGATGGTGGCCATGGATCTGGCTGACGTCATTTTGTTTATGGTGGACGGCAGAGAAGGTCTGACTTCGGCCGATGAAGAGGTGGCGCAGATGCTGCGGAGGACCGGAAAGAAAGTCATTCTTCTGGTCAATAAAATCGATAATCCGACCAGACTTCCGGATACGTTTTATGATTTTTATACGCTGGGGATCGGAGAACCGATTCCGGTTTCTTCGGCGAATAAACTGAATTTCGGTGATGTGCTTGATGATATTGTGAACAGTTTTCCGAAAGGCGCAGGCACGGAGGAAGATGACACGATTGGGATCGCGGTCATCGGTAAGCCGAATGTCGGCAAATCATCGCTGATCAATGCGCTGATGAATGAAGAACGGGTGATTGTTTCCCCGATTGCCGGGACGACCAGGGATTCGGTAGATACACCATTTGAATGGGAAGGCGATAAATATACACTGATCGATACCGCCGGGATCAGGCGTAAGAGCAAGATCTATGAGGATATTGAAAAATACAGCGTTATTCGTGCGGTCGCCGCGATTGAACGGTCGGATGTCTGTATACTGATGATTGACGCGCGGGATGGTGTGTCGGAACAGGATAAAAGAATCGCCGGTATGGCGCATGAAGCCGGAAAAGGTATTGTCATCGCTGTTAATAAATGGGATCTGGTTGAAAAAGAGACCAACACGATGAAGCGTTACACGGAAAAAGTAATGAGTGAGCTGACGTTTATTTCTTATGCGCCGGTCGTTTATATTTCTGTTTTGAACCGGCTGCGGCTTAACAATGTCATGGCGCTGGCCAAAGCTGTCTCAGAAAACCGGGCGATGAGAATACCAACCGGACAGCTGAACAGCCTGATCACTGACGTGATGATGATGAAACAGCCGCCATCGGACAAAGGAAAAAGGCTGAAAATTTATTACGTGACGCAGATCGGCGTCAAACCGCCGCTGTTCAGTTTTCAGATCAACAATCGTGATCTGATTCATTTTTCATATAATCGGTATCTGGAGAACCGAATCCGGGAGACTTTCGGTTTTGAAGGAACTTCAATCAAATTTGTTTTCAGAGAAAAACGCGAAAAGGATGTTTAGGTAGTAAGATGAACAGGTTTATATTTTTTTTAGTAATTATAATCGCATATTTTCTCGGGAATATTTCGCCGGCGACACTGATCGGACGGGCGCACGGAATTGATATAAAAAAAGAAGGCAGCGGAAACGCCGGTACGACGAATACACTGAGGGTTCTCGGACCGAAAGCGGCGCTGGCGACACTGATTATTGATATAGGAAAGGGCGCCGTCGCCGTCGGGCTCGGGCTTCTTTTCTCCACACACGTCGCCGCGATGTTCTGTGCTCTTGCGGCATTTCTCGGTCACATCTGGCCTGTGTTATTCCGGTTCAGAGGCGGGAAAGGCGTCGCGGTTGCATTTGGCGCGGTCACGATGCTCAACTGGAAACTCGGGCTTCTTGCGCTGGCCATTGTGGTCGCTTCGGTCCTGATAACAAGAAAGGTTTCAATGGGCTCGATAATCGCGGCGGTCACGTTCCCGTTTTTATGCTGGAAACTCGAACCGGGCTTTATTTACATCGGTACGCTGATGGCGCTGATCGTTCTGTTCAAACACAGGAGCAATATCGTCCGGCTTATTCATCATGAAGAAGACAGTATTCACTTCAGAAAAAGAGATAATATTGGCGAAGAGTAACTGTTTTCCGGGGGAACGTGGGATTCCCGCGGATAGTCAGAGTTCATTTTAGGAGGAAGAAATGGAAAAAATCGGAGTAGTCGGAGCCGGCAGTTTTGGTACGGCATTAGCGGTTATGCTGGCAAAAAAGGGTCACGATGTTACTTTGACGTCGCACAGAGCGGAACAGATCGAGGAACTGAAGCGTGACCGGGAAAACAAACACTATCTGCCGGGCGTGAAGCTTGAAGAGAATCTTAAGCTGACGGCGGATTACGATGAAGCACTTGATGGTACTGACGTTATGCTGCTTGCAGCGCCGTCCAGCCAGTTCCGAACTGTTTTTGAGCATACGGTTCCATACATCACAGATAAAACAGTAATTGTCAATGTGGCAAAGGGCGTTGAAAAACCGACACTGCTTCGTCTTTCTGAAGTAGCACATATTCTGAGACGTGATCTGAAATACGTTACGCTTTCCGGTCCGTCGCACGCGGAAGAAGTCGGCCGATTCCTTCCGACGACCGTTGTCGTTTCTTCTGAGGATATGTCTGCTGCAGAGTACATTCAGGATGTTTTCATGACGGACCGATTCAGAGTCTATACCAATGATGATCTCTGCGGTGTGGAAATGGGCGGCGCGCTGAAGAACATCATCGCGCTGGGCGCTGGAATCTCCGACGGAATCGGATACGGCGACAACGCGAAAGCGGCTTTGATGACGCGCGGTATCGCGGAGATCACGAGGCTTGGTGTTGCAGTGGGCGCAAAACCGGAAACATTCAGTGGGTTGACCGGCTACGGTGACATGATCGTTACATGTACCAGCATGCATTCCAGAAACCGCCGCTGCGGGATGCTGATCGGTGAAGGTGTTCCGCCGGCAGAGGCCGTCCGGCAGGTCGGCCAGGTCGTAGAGGGAATCGATATTACAGAAGCTGCGTATACTGTGGCGAGAAGGAGAAGAATTGATATGCCGATTACGGAGTGCATCTATCAGTGTCTGCAGGGCGAGATCACCGCAGCGGAAACGGTCGGGCGCCTGATGAACAGAGATAAAAAAAGTGAAATGGGACAATAGTCAACATGGAAAAAACATTCAACATTACCACGTTCGGTTGTCAGATGAATGAACACGATTCAGAAATCATGGCCGGCATGCTGGCGGATATGGGATACACGGAAAAGTCTGAAAAAAAAGACGCGAACGTCGTAATAATCAACACGTGCAGCGTCCGGGACAACGCGGACAAGCGTTTTTTCGGGACGCTCGGCCAGCTGAAGCGGAGGAAGGAAAATGATCCGGATTTTATCGTCTGTGTCTGCGGATGCATGATGCAGCAGTCACACATTGTCGATCAGATACGCCGGAAATATCCGTGGGTCGATCTCGTTTTCGGGACGCATAATATTCACCGATTGCCGCATCTTCTGAACAATGTGATAATGAAACGGGATAAAGAAGTCGAGGTCTGGGAAAATGGCGGCGAGATCGTGGAGGGTCTCCCTTCCAGGAGACTTCATCACGGTAAAGCGCTGATCAACATTATGTTTGGCTGCAATAATTTCTGCACTTACTGCATCGTTCCGTACACGAGGGGCAGAGAGCGAAGCCGGCATCCGGAGGATATTCTGCGTGAGATCCGGGATCTGGCAGGAGACGGCGTGCGGGAAGTCATGCTGCTTGGGCAGAACGTTAATTCTTACAGAGGAACCTTTAAGGATCGGGACAAAGGCGAGTACTGTACGTTTGCCGGACTGATCCGCCAGATCGCGGAGATCGAAGGTATTGAGCGCATTCGATTCATGACGTCGCACCCGAAAGATCTGTCGGATGAATTAATTCAGACGTTCAGGGATTGTCCTGAGCTTTGCGGTAATATACATCTTCCGGTGCAGGCCGGGTCAGACCGGATCCTGAAAAAGATGAACCGGCGCTACGACAGGGAAAAATACCTGGATCTGATCCGTCGGCTCAGAGAAGCTGTGCCGGATATCACGATTTCAACGGACGTTATCGTTGGCTTTCCGGGAGAAACAGAAAATGATTTTC
The DNA here is from genome assembly GCA_900318155.1 of uncultured Eubacteriales bacterium. Classification (GTDB taxonomy): domain Bacteria; phylum Bacillota; class Clostridia; order Peptostreptococcales; family Anaerovoracaceae; genus Aminicella. The sequence goes on along the minus strand of ONJN01000042.1, from coordinate 3,354 downwards.
AGGATACCCTTGATCTGATCCGCGAAGTGCGGTTTGATTCCGCGTTCACATTCCTTTATTCGATTCGCAGGGGAACGCCGGCCGCGGAATATCCGGACCAGATCCCTGATGACGTAAAACACGAACGTTTTGAAAGGCTTGTCGATCTGGTCAACCGCATCTCGGCAGAGAAAAACGCGAAGTACGAGGGAACGATCCGGAGAGTCTTTGTCGAAGGACGAAGCAAAAGAAACCGGAGCTGGCTCAGCGGCCGCACCGACGGCTTTAAACTCGTCAATTTCCCGGTACTTGCAGAGGATCTCCCGGAAGGAATGGCCGCGGAGATGCCGACGGTTTCTGAGGCAGAGGAAAAACTGACGGGATGCTTTGTCGACGTGGAAATCACAAAAGGAAAAACTTTCAGCCTTGAAGGCCGATTGATAGATTTTAAATAGGAATGGAGAACTCTTATGGGCAAACTCAGATATGGCTTCGCACTGCTTGCGGCCAAGCTTTCAGTAGCAGCCTTGAAAGTGACAAAACACAACGCTACGAATTTTCCTGGAATCGTAGCCTTAAAAATCTGTCCGGATTTTCTGAAACACATCAGTAAACCGGATACGATCATCGGAATCACCGGGACAAACGGAAAAACCACGATCTCCAATCTGATGAAGGATATACTGGAAGAGTTCGGAATCAAAGTTCTGAATAACGGTATGGGCTCCAACATCAATTCAGGAATCGCATCGTGCCTGATCAGCGGCGTCACGCTTTTTGGCAGAAAAAAGTATAACACGGCCGTACTGGAGATCGACGAGCGTTCGGCAAGAGTGCTTTTTCCGTACGTCGAACCGGATTATATGATCGTGACAAATCTGTCGCGCGATTCAATTATGAGAAACGCGCATCCGTTGTATATCCGTGACTTTCTGACGTATTATATGCCGAAAAAAACAAAACTGATTCTGAACGCGGACGATATCATTGCTTCTGAGGTTTCGCCGGAAAACGAAAAGTATTATTTCGGGATCGAAAAGATGCCGAACGATAAAACAACCTGCGACAATCTGATAAACGATATGCAGATCTGTCCGAACTGCAGCACCAGGCTGAAATATGAATACATCCGCTACAGCAATATCGGAAGAGCGTACTGTCCGGACTGCGGATTTCATTCACACGACTACGATTTCAGCGCCTCCGATATTGATTTTGACCGGATGACGATGCGCTGCCGCGGAAACGGCGAGGAAGGTGAGTTCAGAATTCTGAACGAAAGCATTTTCAATATCTATAATCAGGTTTCCGCGATCGCCCTGCTGCAGGTCATGGGATATAAGATGCCGGAGATCCGGGATGTTATGGAAAAAGTCAATATCACCAAATCCCGTTATGGACTGGAACAAATCGGAGACAAGCAGGTTCTGAATATGCTCTGCAAAGAGAAGAATGCCTACGCGACATCCCGCGTCTTTGAATACATCGAGACACTGCCGGGCGACAAAGAGATCCTGCTTTACAACAATTGTATCGGTGATACACATCACTGGTCGGAAAACACCTGCTGGCTCTATGACTGTGATTTTGAGTTCCTGAACGATGACAAAATCAAACAGATCGTCGTCTACGGAGACCGGGGAAAGGATTATGTTCTCAGGCTTCTGATCGCAGGCGTTCCGGAAGACCGGATCACCTTTGTCAAAAAACCGGAAGAGGGTGTTGATAAGCTTAAGATGGTTCCGGGCGATCATATTTATGTTTTATATGGAACTGATTCCTACGCGCTTGGCATGAAGACAACGCAGCAGGTAATTGACAGGGTCAGATCGTATAATAAGGAAAACGGTATCCCGAATACTGAAATCATCAACGAGGGGGCGTAGATCAATGAGAATAGAAATCTTGTTTTCGGAAGTGGCGAACCTTTATGGGGAACTTGCGAATATTTCATATATTAAAAATTCGTGCCCTGAATGTGAGATTATTGAGACTTCGCTGAAGGAGACACCGAAGTTTTTAGCGGCGGATTCCGGAATTGATCTGGTCTATATGGGGACCATGGCGGAAAGCGCACAGCTTCTGGTTCTGGATAAATTCAGACCGGTAAAAGACCAGCTGACTGCCGCGATTGAACGAGGACAGCATTTTCTGATTACTGGAAACGCGCTGGAACTTTTCGGTGATAAAATCACAGATGTTGACGGAACGGAAACCGCGTGCCTGGGGATTTTTAATTTCCATACCATAAAAGACATGATGAATCGATATAATTCCCTTTATATCGGAAAATACGGCGATCTGGACGTCGTTGGTTTTAAAAGCCAGTTCACGCATTCATACTATGATTCGGAGATTCCTCCGCTTTTCAGAACGACGAGGGGGCCGGGATTCAATCCGGATATAAAAAATGAAGGAATACATTATAAGAATTTTATGGCGACATACATCATAGGGCCGCTGTTTGTACTCAATCCGCTCCTGATGGTTCGGGTGCTGGACGAGATGGGTTTTCCTGACGTACATCCGGCGCATGAAGAAGCGGCTGTTGACGCGTACAGGGTGAGGCTTGCTGAGTACAGCGAACCGAACAGAGGTTTTATTTATTAAAGCATGAACAGACTTTATCCGGAACCCGAGATGGTCCGGTGTCGTTAATGGGGGCCTTATGAGAAACAGAAATTTTTACATCATTATTGTCCTGCTGTTGGTCATGGTCGGTTTAAACGTTAACAGCATTACATCCATGGGGTTTGTGAACTGGCTTGTCCAGGAGATTCTCCTTCTTCCGGGGATCGTGATCGGCCTTTCCTTCCATGAATTCGGCCACGCGCTCGTATCAGACAGGCTGGGCGATCCGACGCCGAGACAGCAGGGCCGGCTGACAATAAATCCGGGCGCGCACATCGACTGGATCGGATTTCTCTGCCTGCTGATTGCCGGCTTTGGATGGGGAATCCCGGTACAAATTGATACGAGGTATTATATGCGCCCACGCAGAGATGAGTTGCTTGTATCGGTCGCGGGCGTTGTGATGAATCTGCTGGTCGCGGTGGTGTTCGCGTTCCTTATCCGGATTCTTATATCCGCAGGTTTTTTTGATTTGCGTATCCTGAGCAGCAACGGTACAGCATCGTTTTTATTCAGAATCTTCTATTATGTGATTATGATTAATGTGGTGCTGATGATCTTCAATCTGATTCCGGTACCGCCGCTCGACGGGTTCGGAATAATCACGCAGATATTTGATTTAAGGAAGTATGACTGGTATTATACTTTTTATAATAACGGTATGTTTATCCTTTTACTGCTGATCATGTTCAATGTAACGGGTTTGATCCTGGATCCAGCGACGCGTGGGATTTGCGGCGCGAT
>ONJN01000039.1 GCA_900318155.1 uncultured Eubacteriales bacterium | reverse complement strand
CTTAAAAATATCCGCGTAAACGTTTCCGCCGCTGATATAGACCCATGTGGTGGAGTTCTCGTTTTCGTATCCGCCGATCCCACCAGGAGTGTCTTTGTCCTTGCTCTCTGTGATGACCGTTCCTCCCGTGATCCGGATCTCGCGGCAGTAACTGTTGGTGTTCTTCCCGCTCGCCGCAAACTCGGAACCGATGGCTGCGCTGCCGCCGGAACCATATTCGCTCACCGTACCGCCATAGGCATGTACGATCCCACCGGAGATTTCGATCTTCTGCATCATGCCAAAATCCCCTGCTCCGATGCCGCCGCTCTTGCCGGGTGTTCCCGCATTGACCTTTCCGCCGGTGATGGTAACGGTCATGACCGGATCATAAATCTCACCCTTCCAGCCGCCGATGGCTACTCCGTAATCATTTGATGTCGCTGTAACTTCGCCGCCGCTGATCACAACCCGACAGTCTCCGAACCGAAACCGATCCGTTTCATCCGTCATTCCTTCTGAATATCCTCCGCCAATGCCTGTTCTGCCTCCGTTTGCGGTGACTTTGCCACCGGAAATAATAACCCCGTGATCTCCGCCGTCATATCCCGCCGGCGTGTGCTTGTCGTCATAGCCATTACAGTTTCCTTCCTCGCCGGCGCCGATTGCGGCCGCGCCGCCCGTTGCCTCTGCGGTGACGACCCCGCCGGTGATCAGGATCCGGTCTGAATGGCATCCATTTCCGCCGCCGATCCCTGCTCCGCCGTCTCCGTCACCTCCGACAGGGCGGGCATGTTTTGTCGTGATTTCGCCGCCTTCGATACGAATATTATCGCAGACGATGCCCATGTATCTTTTATCGATGGAGATCAGACAGGAAGCTGTTCCGATCGCAGCTGACGTTTTATTACCGGCAACAGCGGTAACCTTTGCGTTCTGAAAGGTAATCCCGTTCACCTTGCCGGCGAGATCCGCGCCGATACCCGGTCCGCCGTCATAAACGGAGTATATCTGGCCAGAACCGGCGCCGCTGCCAGATCCATAGGCTTTTATGACTCCGTTCTTAAAGATGACATTGCCAAAGGTGTTCCGCGTTTTGACGTTGGAAAAGCAGCCGATCGCGCTGGTCTTGGTTGCGTCTTTATCCGCTTCCACATAGAATTCGCCCGGGTTGTCCGGATCCGTTGTGTCAAAGGTCAGCTCAGTATCCGTGCTGTCCTTGCGGATCGCCGGCACGCCGCCTTTTGCGCGGAAATAGCAGGACTGTCCGGCCGCGGAAGTCAACGTGATTTTTCCGCCTTGTTCTCCTTTGATTGTGAGGGCGGATCGGGCTGCTGCAGCGCTTCCCGGACAATCCTTGGTCGCTGTCATGTGGACGCCCTGGTTCTCGTCTCCGAAAATGACGCGGATGTTATCGGTCGACTTCGCGTGGATCAGCATCAGGGTCTTTTTCGAGCTGCCTTTGACATAATAGGTGCCGTCTTTGTAAACGGTCAGCCAGGTCGGAGCTTTGAACTCAGAGATATCAACCGTTTCCCCGGGCTTCATTTGCCTTTCGTTGTACGTCAGATTCGTCCCGTCAGCGTCTGTGCCGTAGGAATGAGCAATCAGTTCATTACTGACCGATCCGTCAGCCGGGATGGCAGGCTCCTCCAGAAGAAGCGGATTGCTTCCGTCATGTTCCAGCCCCGCGTAAACGGAGCTGCCCACAATGCCAGACATAATTATTATGACCCCAACTGTCAGCATCGATATGAAAAACACGATGCTTCTACTATATAATCGTTGTTTCATGCTTTGTCCCTTCTTTCTGTCCCCGGAGGAAGCACAGTCGAGCCGTTCTTTCCCGGCACTTTATTTCAGGCAGACATTCTGCCGTTGGCTCTTTTCTGAACGCCGTCATTATTTTTTATTGGATAATTTTATCATGGATTTACTGAATCTTATAGAGTAATTGTTTATAGTCAGACGCAAAACATTTTCTGTCAGCCGGAAGTCGCCGGTGCCTTTGCCGTGCGTCTGTCGGAAGCTCCGACTTAAACGTGTTGACAAAGCGAAAAGCCGGTTTTACCATTAAAGAAAATGATATGTAAATGAGATGTTTTTTGAATTGAAAAAGGTTTAGAAATGTTTGAATTCAGGAAAGAACAGAGGATATCTGTTTCTTTTGTTATAGTTTTTACTATATTAGTTTTTATTCTGGTGATTCCGGTTTCGACAAATAAAGCGGCAGCGGCGAGTAAGAAACTATATTTTAAAAATATATCGTCTAATACCGTTGTGAAAGTCGGAAAGACACTGAAAATCCGTTATGGAACGTCTAAGAAATATAAGAATAAGAAAATCGGATTCCGTTCCTCAAATAAAAAGGTTGCCACGGTCAGCAAAAAGGGCGTGATCCGGGGAAAGAAGAAAGGTACAGTGAAAATCACGATCTATATTAAAAAGAAAAAATCAGTCAGAGCAACTGTCACGATTCATGTAAAGAATGTCCCGAAGCGGGTAAAATCAATAAGAATCACCGGGAATCGCACGTTGGTCAAAGGAACGACTGCCCGTCTGAAAGCGACGGTTGCGCCGGCCAATGCCGCGAATAAAAAGGTGAAATGGAAATCTTCCAATAAAAGTATTGTAAAAGTATCGGGAGATGGAAAACTGACTGCTGGGGACACAGGTTCTGCCAGGATCACAGCGACTGCGAAGGACGGATCTCGTGTTTCCAAATCGGTCACAGTCCATGTCATCAAATTGAACAGGAGTTTTACCAGATTTATCGCTCACCGCGGATACCATACCGGAATCAAAGAAAACACCGCCGCGGCCTTTGAAGCGGCTGGGGCTCAGGGTTTCTGGGGATGCGAATGCGATATCTGGGAGACAGCAAGGAACACGGAAGGAGAATTTGATATTGTTATCAGCCACGATAATACTTTCAAACGCGTTTTCGGCTGCGGCGGAGGAAAAACGTATGAGATGACTGCTGAAACGATTCAGAAAAATGTACCCGAGGCGTGTTTTCTCGACGAATATCTTCAGATCTGCAAAAAGACCGGCATGGTCCCGGTGATTGAAATTAAATATGACTATGACAATTCAACAGGCATGTCCAACACAGGCATCAGCAAAGTTTTGAATAAAGTGAACGAGGCCGATTTACTCAATAAAGCCCACTTTATTTCCTTCCACCCGGGTACGCTGGTTCGGCTGAAGAAGGCGGCAGCCTCTGAATACAACGCGAAACCGTATACTGCGTATCTGATGTCCGACACATTCCTGAAGGAAAACCAAAAGTCCGATAAACCAGATTACATGAAAGCGATCAGCAGTGCTGCTGCGAACAAATTTACAGCAGTAAGCTTCAAGAAGACGGAACTGACAAAGGAACGGGCCGAGGCCTGCAGGAAGAAGGGTCTTAAAGTAGAAGCGTGGACATTCAATAATGGCGACGAGAACCTCGTATGTGAACAGGTCAAAGCACTCGGAGCGGTTTCCATCACAACAAACGCGACGTTCTGGTAAACGCAGGGGGATGAAAAAACATGAATAAAAGCGAACAAGTCAAACGCTATTTGTTATGCGTGACCAGCCTGTTTTTTTCCGCGATCGGTGTTGCTGTCACAAAACACGGTGAACTGGGGGTATCTCCCATCTCTTCAGTCGCCAATGTTCTGAGCTATAAGTTCACCTTTTTTCTCTGGGCGAGTGGCTCATCATCTGGAACTGCGTCATTATTCTGGGACAGATTCTCATCCTGCGCAGGAATTTCCAGATCTTTCAGCTCCTGCAGATTCCTTTGTCCTTTCTGTTCGGATGGTTCACCGATTTTGGCTTGTGGTGCGTCTCTCCCATCCCTGCCAATTACTATCCCGTCCGGCTCCTTCTGGTGCTGGCCGGAGTGGTAATTCTGGGATTTGGTATCGCATTGTCCGTCATCGCAAACGTGATTATGAATTCCGGGGAGGCTTTTGTCAAAGCCATCGCGGACACCACGCACCGAAAATTCGGTAACATCAAGATCGGTTTTGACGTCTTCTGTGTATTGCTGGCGATTCTGCTTTCCCTGCTCTTCTTTCATTTCACCATCATCGGTACCCGGGAAGGAACCGTTATTTCCGCGCTGTGCACGGGACTATCGGTGAAATTCTTCGACAAGCGGCTGCGTCCGCCGCTGACTGCGCTTCTGACACGATGAATTTTCAAATAAATATCTTTGGACATTTAACGGGTTGCTGCACTTTCTTTGTGCACCAGCCCCTTTTTTGTTTATCACGAAAAATGTATAATAAAATGATTAAGGATCAAACAGGGAGATCTCTATGGATAAGAACGCTATAAAGAAATACGCGATGTGGGCGCGGCGGGAGCTGAT
>ONJN01000257.1 GCA_900318155.1 uncultured Eubacteriales bacterium | reverse complement strand
ATGCCGATAGGCTGCTCGAAGGACTTGAAGGTCTTGATTGGCCTGAAAAGGTAAAGAAAATGCAGACCGACTGGATCGGTCGGTCCTACGGTGCGGAAGTACTTTTCCCTGTTGACGGAAGAAGTGAGAAGATTACGGTCTACACAACAAGACCTGATACTCTGTACGGCGCTACGTTCATGGTCCTTTCACCCGAACATGAGCTCGCAAAGGAACTGGCTTCTGCCGATCAGGCCGATGCCGTGGAAGCATACTGCAAAGCCGCAGCGAATAAGTCCAGTGTGGAGCGTATCCAGAATAAAGAAAAAACGGGCGTTTTTACCGGAAGCTATGCAGTGAATCCTCTGAACGGGGCCAGGATCCCGATCTGGCTTTCTGACTATGTTCTTGCCGATTACGGAACAGGCGCCATCATGTGTGTTCCGGCCCATGATGACCGCGACTTTGAATTCGCGAAAAAGTTTGATCTTCCGATCATCCAGGTCATTGCGAAGGATGGTATAGAGATCGAAGATATGCAGGAAGCCTATACCGAAGCCAGCGGCACCATGATCAACTCGGGCAGCTGGAACGGTCTGGAATCCTCTGTGCTTAAGAATGAAGCGCCGGCCATGATCGAAAAGATGGGTATCGGCAAAAAGACGGTTAACTATAAGCTCCGCGACTGGGTTTTCTCACGTCAGCGCTACTGGGGAGAACCGATTCCGATCATTCACTGTCCGAAATGCGGACCGGTACCGGTTCCGGAAGAAGAGCTGCCGGTTCTTCTCCCGGAGGTTGAATCTTACCAGCCAACTGACACGGGAGAATCACCTCTTGCCGCGATGGAAAGCTGGGTCAATACGACCTGTCCGTGCTGCGGAGGACCTGCAAAACGTGAAACCAATACCATGCCGCAGTGGGCCGGATCTTCCTGGTATTTCCTCAGATATGTGGATGCTCACAACAAAAAAGAGCTTGTAAGCCGCGAGAAAGCCGACAGGTATCTTCCGGTCGACATGTATATAGGCGGAGTCGAGCATGCGGTTCTCCATCTGCTTTACTCCAGGTTCTATACAAAGTTCCTGCATGATATCGGGGTCGTGGATTTTGACGAGCCGTTTAAAAAGCTTTTTAACCAGGGTATGATCCTCGGGCCAAAAGGCGTGAAGATGAGTAAATCTCTGGGAAATGTCGTCTCACCGGATGACATGCTTCGCGACTACGGATGTGATTCCCTGAGAATCTATGAGCTCTTTATCGGACCGCCGCAGCAGGATTCCGCCTGGGATGAACGCGGAATTGACGGTGTTAACAGATTCCTCAATAAGTTCTGGAATCTGGCTGTCGACAGCATAGAGGCAAATGTTCCGGAAACACAGGAAATGATCCGGCTGCGCCATAAGCTGATTGCTGATATTACCATGCGTCTGGATCAGTTCGCCCTGAACACGGTCATTTCCAAGTTCATGGAATACAATAACCAGATGCAGAAGATCGCGCAGGAATCGGGCGGAGTAGACCGTGAGACAATCGAGACCTATATAAAGCTTCTTGCTCCATTCGCGCCTCATATTTCCGAAGAACTCTGGGAAAGATGCGGTCACGGGACTTCAGTGTTCCATGAGGAATGGCCGAAATCAGATGCTTCCCTGGCAGCTGATGACGAGAAGGATGTTCCCGTCCAGCTGAACGGAAAGACAAGGACTGTCCTTCGCCTCAGCGTAAGTATCTCCAAAGAAGATGCCCTTGCCAGGGCAAAAGAGGCTGTTGCCTCCCGAATCGGAACCGGAAGGATCATAAAGGAGATCTATGTTCCGGGCAAGATTATCAATCTGGTCGTAAAACCCTGATAAAAGTCAGTAAAAGACAGTAAAAGACAGGGGACGGTTCTCTGTCTTTGGAAGGTATGGAACTCTGCAGGTTCTTAAAATTCCAAAGACAGAGAACCGTCCCCTGTCTTTCCCGAGAACCGTCCCCTGTCTTTCCCGAGAACCGTCCCCTGTCTTTCCCGAGAACCGTCCCCCTGTCTTTCCTGAGAACCGTCCCCT
>ONJN01000038.1 GCA_900318155.1 uncultured Eubacteriales bacterium | reverse complement strand
CGAGAGATCCGAAGCGATGGCCGTTGTATCTTGCAAGTGTAACAGCGGTCGCGACTTCCAGCTCTTCAATGTGACTGACAAGATCCATCCCAAGCATTTCCTCAACGGCTTTCACGGCATGTTCCGTGATTCTGTCTTTGGCCTTCATATACTCTTTCTGATTCATTCCTTCAAACGCCACGCCTCTCATGGGGATGGTAATGCAAACAATGCACGTTCCTTCTGGAGACCAGTCGGGCATGGCTACGTTATAGCAAAGAATGTCATAGCTATATGGACCCTCCAGTGTGTAGGATGCCGCCATAGCCTTGTTTACGTCACGATCCTCGCAGGCAAAAATCTGCCAGGTCTTGAAACCCAGTTCCTGAGCTGAGGCATCGAGTCCCATGTAAATATTAAAGAACGAGATGTTGTCGACCAAGCTGTTATGGAGCTTGAAGGTTTCGTCTTTTACCTGCTTCCGGTCGGCGATCAGATCTCCATAGACTTCTTTCGGGGCAGTGCCGGAGATGATGATATCCGTGCTGATGTTATCTCCACGGCTGGTTTCAACGCCGGTGACCTGCCCGTTTTCCACGTTGATCTTGGAGACTTCCGTATTGTACCAGACATCGCCGCCGTTTTGGCGGATAATCGCTTCCAGTTCCGCCCAGACGCCGTAAGTGCGGCAGGCAGGAAACTGGGTCGGTTGCGTGAACAGGACGAAGAAGACCGCAGCCCATCTGGCAAAGTTTGTTTTTTCATTGGAAGGCCCCTCAAAGAACCAGGGGACGGTATAGATGTCCTGAAGGATTTTCGGTGTGCCGAGCTTTTCAAATGCCTCCTGGACGGTGTATTTGCTGAACTCTTCCAAATGCGGAAACATCTTGTTGATTTCCTCCGGAGTCATGCCATCCATCGGCAAAAGGGCTCCAACCATCTCAGCACTGATGTCGATCAGATCATCAACACTCTTTTCCTGTCCCGGCACAAGCTTCTTCAGCGCATCTTTGATTCCAGGGTAGTCTTTCGGTAAGTCAATATAGCGAACTGTCCCGTCACTATCCCGGTAGACCCAGTCGTTGCCGCAGGTAATGTTGCAGACCTCGTCTGTCATGCCGAGTTCTCCCCTGACAGCAGGAGCCATCTGGGCTTCAATCCACAAGTGGAGCGAGGTTTCAAACTCAAATCTCCCTCTCACGAAGGACGAAGCGCTGCCGCCCGGAGAGTTGTGCCGCTCGATCACCAGCGGCTTCATTCCTGCCTTTGCAAGCTTTGCAGCCGCACCAAGACCGGCTGCGCCTGCGCCGATTACTACGCAATCAAATTTGTCCATTGCATCGTACCCTCCTGTACAATTATTTTGTGCCTAAATTTTTATAACCGGTATTTTCCCTTCTGTTGCGAAAACACCAATTTGATGGTATGATTCTATCAGAAAAATTCTGCACTATCTGGCACAGTAAAGCCCCTTTTGTGACACTGGGTCACTATACGCTTTCATTGCGTCAGAGTTGCGGTAAGGGAATGATGAGATGGCAAATCAGGACATTATCAAAAAAACCATTGCAGAAGCCATGAAAGAACTTGTCCGTGAAAAGCAGCTGGAAGACATCTCTGTACTGGATATTTGCGAGCGTAGCGAAGTTAACAGACGAACCTTTTATCGCTATTTTAGTGACAAGTACGAAGTCATTGAATGGATTCACTATCACGATTTTCTCCAGCAGATACTGGTCCCCGAGGAGCATGGCCTCTATTACTATATGGCAGCCTCGGTCCGCCTGATTTTGGATGACAGGAAATACTATGAAAATACCTTGAAATACAGGGGGCAGAATTCTTTCCGGCAATACGTTTCCGAACATCTACTCCGATTATGCTATCCAGACTTCAGGGAGTGTTTCCCATCCGATGAACTGTATAATATCTATCTCAGTCATTCTATAGAGACGGCTTTCGATTTCCTAGAGCTTTGTCTGAAGACAAAACCGGAAATCACAGAAGGCGATTTGCTTCAACAGTTTCGCAACTTATTTTACAAACCCGGAAAGCGCTATGCCGAATTATTAGAGCAGGAATATCAGCATCCGAGAGAGGGGTCAACCTATCAAACGAAAGAGCCTTCCCGTGTGCAGAAAAATAATTATCCCCTATGACTTGATCAAGCCGCTGGCAAATAGAATAATCAACTGCAGTGGTTATCCGAAGCCTAATAGTCCCGCTTCGAAGCCTTCTGTCTCTTACCTTAGGCGAGACTACTGCAGAGCTATTATGAACCAAAAGGTACCTAAGTTTTTTGAAGTAAAAAGAGAAAAAATGACTCCCACACAACCTGATCGGTT
>ONJN01000153.1 GCA_900318155.1 uncultured Eubacteriales bacterium | reverse complement strand
TTGATCGTGACGACACCCTGATTGAAACGACCGTAGAACTTATATGATCCATCCGGATTGCGCTGTGAATCCTCGACCGTCAGGAACGAGCGGCAGCCCATGCACGTATATACCTGGTCCTTCTTCAGCTCGCGCTGCACCTTAGCCGAAATGTAGTCCGGCACCATCCGTTTGGCGGTGCACTGCGCGGCGATCTTTGTCAGATAGTAATATCTGGAATCCTCGTGGATATTGTCTTCATCGAGTACATAAATCAGTTTCGGGAATGCCGGCGTAACCCAGACACCGGCTTCATTCTTGACGCCCTGCATTCGCTGCTTCAGAACTTCCTCGATCATCATGGCGAGATCGTCACGTGTCTGCCCTTCCGGAACCTCATCCAGATACATGAACATCGTGACAAATGGCGCCTGTCCGTTGCAGGTCATCAGCGTAATCAACTGATACTGAATCGTCTGGATACCGTTCCTGATCTCCGTTTTTAGTCTTTTCTCCGTAACTTTATTGATGATGTTGTCATCCATGCTGTCCCCGCACTCCAGACGCTCATCGATGACCTGCGCCTTGATTTTCTGTCTGCTGACGTCGACAAAAGGCGCGAGGTGAGACAGCGTGAAAGACTGGCCGCCATACTGGTTGGACGCGACCTGCGCGATGATCTGCGTCGTGATGTTGCACGCGGTGTAGAAGCTGTGCGGCTTTTCGATCATTGTTTCACTGATGACCGTGCCGTTCTGCAGCATGTCCTCCAGATTGATCAGGTCGCAGTTGTGCTCCTTCTGAAGGAAATAATCCGCGTCGTGAAAATGAATCAGACCTTCATCATGCGCCTTCATGATGTCGTCCGGAAGCAACAGTCGATTGGTGATGTCGCGGCTGACCATACCGGCAATGTAATCGCGCTGTGTGGAGTTGATCATCGGATCCTTGTTGGAGTTTTCCTGCTTCATCTCCTCGTTATTCTGGTCGATCAGCGTCAGGATCTCGTCATCAGTCGTATTCGCCTTACGTGCCAGCGATCTCTTATACCTGTATCGAACGTATTTTCTGGCCACTTCATACCCGCGCATCTCCATAATGCCCGTTTCGACCATATCCTGAATCTCCTCTACATGGACAGCCCTGTCCATTTTCCGAATCTGATCCGTGACATTGTCCGCAATCGCTTCAATCTGATATACGTTCATCTGATGGATGCGGTCCACTTCATTGTTCGCTTTAGTGATCGCGTTGATAATCTTTGTTATATCAAAAGTCACTTCCTGACCGTTTCTCTTTATAACATTATTTCTGACTTCCAAACCCATGACATCGTTACCTCCCCATGATTCACTGTATTCCGGCTGCCGGGAAACCCCGGCTTCCCGGTCTGAATCGGAATGGGTCCGCCGCGTGATCCGGGATTCTGCATACCGCTGTCCGGCGCAGAATCCCGGATCAGGCAAACCTCGCATTCCTATATATAGTGTGTCCTCCGTTACAAAAGCACAACATATGGTAGACACATGACTATAATACACTACCGGCCGGAAAAATAATAGTGGTAATATTTCCCATAGCCGGTTCGCCAGGGTGGTCATTTTGCCCTTTGCATTGGAAATGTCAGTGTTCCACGGGACAGCGGCAAGTCAAAAAAATTTCTTCCTGCCGATAAAAAGGTTTGGTTCACAATGCCCAGCTGAACTGCGCCGTTTCCGGCAGCCCTTCAAAGAGCCCCTGTCCGCGCAGTATTTCAATAACACTATTACCGATGCCGCTTCGCGTCGCGCAGTCTTCTACTGTGTCAAAAGGCTTTTCCGCCCAGGCAGACTCGATCGCCCGGGCAGCGGCCGCGCCGACACCGTTATAAGCGGCGTACGGCAAAAGAACCCTGCCGTCCTTTGTCCAGAACTTTAAGGCATAGGAGGCCCCCAGTTCGGCCGGCAGAAAACGGAAGCCGCGGGCATACATCTCGCAGGCGACTTCCAGCACCGTCCGTTCATCCTTCTCCTTCTGAGTAACTTCATCCGGACCTTTTGCGCTGATGCTGTCGATCCGGTCCAGAATCGCGTCCGGGCCCTTCAGAATCACGTCTGCGTTAAAATCCTCAATGACGCTCGTGAAGTGAGTCGCGTAAAACTCAAGCGGATAGTAGACCTTGTACCAGGCCATGCGGAATGACATCATGACGTAGGCGACGGCGTGGGCGCGCGGAAACATGTATTTGATCCGGCGGCAGGATTCAATGTACCATTCCGGTACGTCATGCTCCTGCATCAACTGAACCCGTTCATCCGTGACACCTTTTCCTTTTCTGACCTTCTCCATGATGTCGAACGCGTCGCTCTTCGGAACGCCTTTCTGGATCAGGTAATTCATGATGTCGTCCCGGGTCGAGATTGCCTCTCTCATGGTCGCCTGGCCGCTTCGGATGAATTCCTGCGCGTTGTTCAGCCAGACGTCCGTACCGTGCGAAAATCCGGACATGCGGATCAGATCCTCAAATCGCTTCGGGTTAACGTCGTCGAGCATCTGACGGACAAAGCCGGTCCCGAATTCAGGAATCGCAAAAGAACCGTGCCGGAAACGATAATCCGGATCTTTGATTTTCAGCGCTTCCGTTCCGTTGAAAATGCTGAGGACAGTCTGATCGGTCAGGTCGACCGTCAAAGGATCGACGCCGGTCATATCCTGCAGCTGGCGGATCATGGACGGGACATTGTGCCCCAGAATATCCAGTTTCAGCAGATTTTTGTCAATTTTATGATAGTCAAAATGCGTCGTAATGATATCGCTCTTCGTATCATTGGCCGGATGCTGGATCGGGCAGAATTCATAGATCTCGTGATCCCGCGGCACGATTATAATGCCGCCCGGGTGCTGACCGGTCGTCCTTTTGACCCCCGTGCAGCCCGCCTTCAGCCGGTTCATCTCAAATTCGCCGGCACGCAGACCGGTCTCATCACAGAAATTACGCACGTAACCGTATGCAGTCTTGTCTGCGATCGTACCAACCGTGCCTGCCTTGAACACATTCTCCTCACCGAAAATCTCTCCGACATAACGGTGCGCCCTTGACTGGTACTCACTCGCGAAATTCAGATCGATATCCGGCTCTTTGTTGCCCTTGAAACCGAGGAACGTGGCAAACGGGATCGAAAAACCGTTTCGTTCCATCGGCGCGCCGCACTCCGGGCAGACCTTCGGCGGCATGTCCAGACCGTTGTCATAAACTTCCGAATCTCCCCACTCAAAATGCCTGCATTCCGGGCATATATAATGAGGCGCCAGCGGATTGACCTCTGTGATTCCCGCCATCGTCGCGGCAAAGGAAGACCCGACAGATCCCCGCGATCCGACCAGATAACCGTCCTCCAGCGACTTTTTAACGAGACGCTCGGCCGATACATACATGACGGCATAGCCGTTTCCGATTATGGAACGGAGCTCCGTCTCCAGACGTTCTTCGATCTCCGGCGGCAGCGGATCCCCGTATTTCTCATGCGCGTTTTTCATGCAGCGCGCGCGCAGTTCTTCCTCCGCGCCGTCGATCTTCGGCGGAAACTTTTCATCCGGCACCGGTTTGATGCCGTCTTCGATCATGTCCGCGATCATATTCGTGTTTTCCACAACGACTCTGAACGCGGTTTCCTCACCGAGATAAGAAAACTCCTCCATCATCTCGTCCGTAGTCCTGAGATACAGGCCTTCGCCTTCTTCCGCGTCCTTAAAGCCCATTCCTTTCATCAGGATATTCCGGTAAATGGCGGATGCCGGCTCATCATAATGCGCGTCGGTCGTAGCCACGACCGGTTTTCCGAGTCGGTCGCCCAGTGCCACGATTCGGCGATTGAAATTCCGTATCTCTTCAAGATCCTGAACGATGCCCCTTCTTAACATAAACTTGTTATTGACAACCGGCTGAATCTCCAGATAATCATAAAACGCCGCGATTTTTTCCAGCGATTCGTCAGAAGCACCTGCAGTCAGAGCGCGGTAAACCTCTCCCGCCTCACAGGCCGAACCGAGAATCAGTCCCTCCCTGTGCTGCACAAGTACCGAGCGTGGTATCCGAGGTCTTTTGTAAAAATAATCGATGTGGGAAAGCGACACCAGTTTGTAAATGTTCTTCAGACCTTCCTGCGTCCGTGACAAAAGAATAATATGACTGGTATTTTTCTTCTTATAATCGATCTTTCCGTTTCTGTCGATACACCCTTCGTCATCGTACAGATAACCTTCCAGTCCGTAAATAACCTTGATCTCTTTTCCTTCGGCCGCATCCGCCGCGTCCGGAAAACTCTGCACAACACCGTGGTCCGTGATCGCGACCGCCGGCTGACCCCATTCCAGCGCCTGCCTGACGACCCTCTTCGGGTCGTTCATCCCGTCCATCGCGCTCATCTGCGTGTGACAATGCAGTTCAACACGCTTGCCCCGCTCGTAAGTATCGACGCGTTTCGGCGGCGTACCGACCGCGATCGCGCGGACTTTAACCGAAAGATCCCGGATGTAGGTATCCCATTCCGCTGTTCCCTGCGCGACAATGTAATCTCCTTCCTTCAGTTTCGGCTCCAGCGCGGCCCATTTTTCATTTCCGGCAAAAAACTTCAGACAAAGCGATTTTCTTTTGTCGGTGATCAGCATTGTGACAAGCCGGCTTTTTTTATTTTTCAGCGGTCGTGTTTCAATGTGATACAACGTACCCTCTACGGTCACTTCGCCGCTGTCGCGGGTGATCTTTGACAAAGGAATCGTGATCCGGCTGATCTTTTTGCCCATAATCTGCTGAAAATGACCCGCCTTCTGAATATAGGAAGGCGGGTTGTCTGCCTTAGCCGGCGTCCGGTTCCGGCGCACCGCGGGTTTTTCAGCCGTATGACCGGAATCTTCATCTTCCGGGTGCCGATCCAGTCCCGGAACCGGAACGGCCGCGTCCAGATTGTACACCGCCGCCATCGCTTCGTCCGGAACAAAAAACGCGTCTTCATCAAACAGCGCGCCCGGCAGATCAGGTTCGTCCATATCTGAAACAACGTCATGCGGCGCCGGCTCAAAGTCTTCCGGTTCCGCCTTCAGTTTCGCTGCCGCCTTCGCGTACTGATCCTCATCATTCTCAAACCGTATCTGCCTCCGGATTCCGAACATTTCCTGCAGAGAAGAAGAAAGCTCCATCGACAGATCCTCGTTCAGCCGCTCCGTCACCATTTTACCAAAAGAGCGGACAACCACCTGCTCGCCTTCCTGCGTCAGAGGATCGGGCGTGACCGCGTTCCCCAGTGCCGACCCGCTGTCCCGGATCATACGTGGTATCATCAGCCGCACGATCTCCCCTTCATCCAGCGCCATGTGATCCGTATCGTAGACATATCGGATCCGCACATCACTGAGACCGGTCAGTTCTGAAGCGATCGCCTTTTCCAGTTTCCGGTCATCATCTGCGGGTACAACAAAATTAAGCCCGATCACAACTGTCATGACCCCGCTTTCTTTTTCTATATAGGCATCGTTGATTACGCACTCAAAATCGCTGCGGCGCTGCCCTTCAAACTGTCCCCAGTTAATATTTTCCGTAAAAATCTTATGCATCATCGATCTCCGGCATCCCCTGTCATTTAAGCATTTACGGTTTTTTTAATCGCCTCGATCAGCGCGTCGGCAAGGTGCGCCTCTTCCACCGTCTCCAGGATTTCTCCGCGGGCGATGATCAACCCTTTGCCGAGGCCGCCGCAGACGCCGAAATCCGCCTCCCGGGCTTCGCCCGGACCGTTTACCACACACCCCATGACCGCAATCTTTAAGCCTTCCGGAATCCCTTCTTCCGACAAAAGTCTGCGCTCCACTTCATCCGCGAGCGCCGGCAGGTCGATTCTCGTACGGCCGCACGTCGGACAGGATACAATGTCCAGCTTTGGTTTCCGCAGACCGATCGCTTCCAACAGTTCCCGCGCGAAAATCACTTCCTCAACCGGATCCGCCGTCAAAGAAACCCGCAGCGTGTCGCCGATCCCTGATAAAAGCAGCGCGCCGATGCCGGCAGCCGATTTAACCTTACCCCGCCGCATCGTTCCGGCTTCCGTGATTCCGATATGAAACGGATGATCTGTCTCGGAGGCCGCGATCCTGTGCGCGTCATAATTCATCTTCACATCAGATGATTTCATGGAAATTACAATGTCCTCAAATCCCATATCTTCAATCATCCGTACATTTTTCAACGCGCTTTCCGCGAGCGCTTCCGCCGTGACTCTTCCGTACTTTTCCAGGATTTCCTTTTCCACCGACCCGGAATTCACACCGACCCGGATCGGAATATGATGCGCCCGGGCCGCGTCGACCACAGCCCGCACCCGGTCCGGAGAACCAATATTCCCCGGGTTGATGCGGATCTTATCTGCTCCGTGCTCAATCGCCCCGATCGCCAGTTTATAGTCAAAATGAATATCCGCAACAAGCGGCATGTCCGTCTGCTGCCGGACGCGCCCGAAAACTCCAAGTCCTTTTCGGTCCGGAACCGCCAGGCGCACGATCCGGCAGCCCGCGTCCCGCAGGCGGCCGATCTGTTCCAGAATCCCCTGCTCATCATCCGAACGCACATTGCACATCGACTGAATCACTACGTCCGATCCGCCGCCCACCGGCACATCTCTGACCATTACTTTTCTGCTCATACAGCGCCTCTCTCACCTACAACAGCTTCACAATATCATTCCATGTGATCACAATAATCAACCCCAGAAGCAGCATCAGCCCGATCGCATGAACAGCTGCTTCCATCCGATCCGTAATCGCATTTCCGGTTACTGCCCGGATCAGCACAAAAATCACGCGTCCCCCGTCAAGCGCCGGAAACGGCAGCATATTGATAATAGCCAGGTTCAGACTCATAAACGCCATCAGCAGGAAGAAAAAAACCGCGCCCCGTGAAGCGGACTGATGTACCATACTGACGATTCCGACCGGACCGGACACATCATCCGCTCCGGCTTTGCCCGTGATCAGCATTTTCAGGCCTGAAAACAGCGCTCCGGTCATCGTACCGGTCGTTTTTATCCCGTTTCTGACCGCGTTAAGCGGGTTGTGATCAAGCTGCGGCATGATGCCGATCACATAACGATCATCGTTCTTAACGGCCTTCACGGACACCGTATGCCTGTTTCCGCCGCGAATATAACTGATTTTCAAATCATCATGATTTTTCTGGATCGCCATCGACAAGTCGGTCCAGCTGCTAATCGGCTCGGAATTCACCGCGACGATTTTGTCGCCCGGTCTCAGTCCCGCCTGCCAGGCCGGCTGAGTTTTATCCAGGACTGTAATCTTTGTTGTCGCCGTTCCGCTGATCCCGATTATGACCGTGACGATCACGACGCAGATCAGAACATTCATCGCCGAACCGGCGATCAGCACAAGAAGCTTCTGCCAGGCCGCTTTATTGGAAAAAGACCGTTCATTGTCAGATTCGGTATCTTCCCCTTCCATTGCGCAGTAACCGCCGATCGGGAAAACCCTGATCGAATAAAGTGTTTCGCCCCGCTGTTTCTGCCAGATCGCCGGCCCCATACCAAACGCGAACTCATTGACCTGTACGCCCGTCGCCCTCGCCATCAGAAAATGGCCGAGCTCGTGCGGAAAGATCAAAACGGCAAACAGCAGCAGCGCCAATATCGCTGTCAACATATTATCTCAATACCTCTTTTTCTGTTTTTTCTCTTGTTTCTTTGTCTATTTCCAGAATCACTTCAAGATCCGGTTCCCCTGTCGGCCGATGCTGCTCCAGCATCCGCCCGATCGTATCCTGAATGTCTGTAAAACCGATCCGCTTGTCCAGAAAAGCCTGCACAAGAACTTCATTGGCCGCGTTCAGCACGACCGGATAACTGCCGCCGGCTCCGGAAGCCTGCACCGCCAGAGCAAGGCAGCGGAACACCTCAAGATCCGGCTCCTCAAACGTCAGTTCCGACGCTTTGCCGAAAAAGTCAAGGCCCTGCCGCGCGGAATCCAGCCGTTCCGGCCAGCCCAGCGCCACACTGATCGGAATCCGCATGTCCGGAATCCCGAGCTGCGCGATCACCGACGTATCACAGAACTCCACCGCTGAATGAACGATACTCTGCGGATGGACCAGCACCTGAATGTCATCGATGTCGACGTCAAAAAGCCACTTTGCCTCGATCATTTCCAGCCCTTTGTTCATCATCGTAGCGGAATCGATCGTGATTTTCCGTCCCATAGACCAGTTCGGATGCTGAAGTGCCATTTCCGGCGTAACAGTTTTCAGCTGCGGAAGGCTCCAGCCTCTGAACGGTCCGCCGGACGCCGTCAGCAGGATCCGGCGGATCTTGTGGCCCCGGTTTCCCTCCAGACACTGAAAGATCGCGCTGTGCTCACTGTCCACAGGAAGCAGGTGGATTCCTTTGTCCCGTACCGCGTTCATTATGACATTTCCGCCAGCGACAAGCGTTTCTTTGTTGGCCAGGGCAATATCTTTTCCGGCCATAACCGCGTGATACGTAGGCACGAGGCCCCGCATCCCCATCAAAGAATTGACGACGATGCCGCAGTCCGATTCCGCCGCTTCGATCAGACCTTCCTCGCCTGAAAAAAAAGTCACGCCCGGGAACTGTGTGCGCAGGGCGTCCGCATCCTCTTTTTGTTCACAGACCGCGATCTTCGGTTCAAACTCCGCGATCTGTTCCGCCAGCCGGCTGACATTCCTGCCGCAGGCAAGCGCCGTGATCTCAAACCGTTCCGGGTTATCCCGCACGACGTCCAGTGTCTGTGTTCCGATCGAGCCGGTACTGCCCAGCACGGCCAGTTTCTTTCTATTATGGTCTGCCATTCTTCTCTCCTTAGAATAATAAGCCGAAATGCTGCATAACGATCACAATGTAATAGTACACAAACGGCGCTGTGAACAGGATGCTGTCAAAGCGATCCATGACTCCGCCGTGTCCCGGGATCAGGTTGCCGTAATCCTTGATCCCCATTTTACGCTTATATGCCGACGCCGTCAGGTCTCCGCACATGGAAACCGGCGAAGCAACCAGGCCGATAATCACACAGCTCCAGAAATATTCGCGGCAGAGGAAGTGCGCAAAAATCGCGCTGCACAGCACACTGCCGATAATCCCGCCAATCGCGCCTTCAATCGTCTTCTTCGGGCTCAGCGTTGGACAAAGTTTATGCCTTCCAAGAAATACGCCCGCGAAATAAGCGAAAGTATCCGTCGCGCACGCGGTAATGACCGCCATCCATTTCATGATGGAGAACTCTCCGGTCTGATCGATCAGCACAAGATGGAACGTGAAAAAAGCGATATAAACCAGCCCGATCAGCGTCATCGCCGCATCAATCGGCGTCCTCCGCTCAATATCGAACATGACCAGTGAACAGAGAATCACCGACAGCGCGACCCAGCCCAGAAGCAGCGTGTGCTGATTCGGCCAGAACCCGTTGGCCACATACAAAAGTAAAATCAGACCATAAGCGAGCGGCAGCGACGGATGAACGTCCATCGCGCCGCAGCCGTCGAAAAACTCCTTTACGCCGATCAGCGCTACCACCAGACAAAGGGCCGCAAGCCACCAGCCTCCCAGAAATACCAGTGCTATGAGAGGTATCAGCGCAAAGCCTGATATAATTCTTGTCTTCATATAATTACCTCCCTCCGAATCTGCGGTCCCGGTTCTGATATTCTTCAATCAGTTCCATAAAAATCTCCGGCGTGAAGTCAGGCCACAGAACATCGGTAAAAACAAATTCACTGTAAGCACACTGCCACAGCAGGAAATTGGACAGCCGCTGCTCTCCGCTCGTACGGATGATCAGATCGGGATCGGGTACGTTTCCGTTTACATCGCCGCTGTACAGCCTGCTGCTGATCATTTCTTCCGTGATCTCTCCTTCGATTCCTCCGGTGCGGACCTCTTCCGCGATCTGGTTCACCGCCCTGATGATATCATCACGGCCTCCGTAATTCAGGGCGATATTAAACTGAAGGCCGGTGTTGTCCTTTGTCCTTTCAAGCGTTTCATCCATGCTGCGCCTGGATGCCGCGGGAATCCCGCTGTAGTCTCCGAACGCTTTGACCCGCACGTTCTGCTCGTGCATCTCATCCAGGTCAAGGTCGACAAATTTTACCAGCAGCCTGAAGATCCCGGAAACTTCTTCCACCGATCTCTTCCAGTTTTCGGTCGAAAACGCATATACCGTGAGGTATTCAAGTCCGATGTCCGAAGAACAGCGCACGATCTCCTTCATCGCTTCCATTCCGGCATGATGTCCTTTCAGGCGTGAAAGCCCTTTCTTTTTAGCCCAGCGTCCGTTTCCGTCCATAATGATCGCGACATGACGCGGCATTCTTTCTTTATCCAGCATACTCCCTCCGTTTTCGTCCTCTGATCAACTTAAACAGGAGCCCGGAAACCGCGCCGCCGGGTGGGATCCGCCTGCTCCGTTTTAAGGCGGCGCAAAGCGCCGGGAGTGCCCGCGCGTCGTGACTGAAGCGGCCGCCTGTTCTATCCATAAATCAAAAGGGGATGCCGCAGTTTATGCAGCAGCCCCGTCCAAATCAGACTTCAAGAATTTCCTTATCTTTAGCAGCGATGATTTCATCGATTTCTTTCACAGCCTTATCCACTGTATCCTGAATGTCACTGAGCATTTCTTTCAGATCGTCCTCTGAAATCTCACTATTCTTTTCCTGCTTTTTCGCGTCGTCGTTCGCCTCGCGGCGCATGTTTCTGACCGCGACCTTGGCTTCCTCACCCATTTTCTTTGTCGTCTTTGTCAGCTCTTTTCTTCTTTCCTCGGTCAAAGCCGGAATCGCGAGCCGGATTACCTTTCCGTCGTTGTTCGGCGTAATTCCGATGTTGGCAATGTTGATCGCTTTTTCAATATCACCTACTGACTTCGGATCGAACGGCGCAACCAGCAGCGTCCGTGGATCCGGCGCTGAAATGTTGGCCAGACTCTTCAGCGGCGTCGGTGTTCCGTAATAATCAACAGTAACCTTATTGAGCAGAGCCGGGTTCGCTCTTCCAGCTCTTACGGTATCCAGATTTTCTTTCAGGATTTCTTTGGTTTTTTCTATTCTTTCATCGAGCGATTTCTTACTTGCCATGATTTCCTCCTTGATAATACAAATAATTTAAAACTTTTTCCGAATCAGACAGTCCTTTCCTGAAGAAGCAATCCACAGACAGTCCGGTCGGCAATTATCATCTTCCTCTCTAAACAATCAGCGTACCGATTTTTTCGCCGCACACGGCGCGAACCATGCTGTTTTCTTCAGCGACGCCAAATACCTGGATTTTCATATCATTCTCCATGCAAATTGTCGCCGCGGTCAGATCCATGACCTTCAGATTCTTATCCAGTACTTCTCTCATCATCAGCCGGTCGTATTTTACCGCGTCCGGATTGGTCACCGGATCGTCTGAATAAACAGCATCGATATTCTTCGCCAGAAGAATGATGTCCGCGTTGATATTGACCGCCCTGAGCGCGGCTGCCGTATCCGTTGAAAAATGCGGTTCTCCGATTCCGGCTCCGAAGATCACCACATCTTTGTCGCTCAGCTCCTTAAGCGCTTTTCTCCAGATGTACGGTTCGGCGACTTCCGGCATCGTGATCGAAGTCTGCACACGCGCCTTGACGCCTTCCGCGAGAAGCGCGTCCTGCAGCGCCAGCGAGTTCATGACAGTCGCCAGCATCCCGATATAATCAGCCGTCTCCCGTTTCATGTTTGTGCTCGTCCGGCCGCGCCAGAAGTTTCCGCCGCCGACCACAACCGCGACCTCCACACCGAGATCGCACAGCTGTTTAATCTCCCTGGCAACCTTGGTCGTCATGTCGACATCGATGCCGGTCCTGTTATCACCGGCAAGTGCTTCTCCGCTGATTTTCAGCAATACTCGTTTATATTCCGGTTTCATAGGTACTCCCTTGTTTGCAATTCATCGATTTCTACCGCTTTTTATTATAACATGCCTTAATGCGATTAACCATAGCACGAAAATTTTTTTTCCGCCGGAGGATGATCCCCGGCGGCAGGTTTAATGAACATCATAAGGGACAAAAGGTTTCCGTCCCAGTGTTAAACAGTGCTGCGGACGGCACCGGTCACCTGGAGCGCATCTCTTCCAGCACCCGTCGGACCGATTCTTCGACCTGCTCGATATCCTGCTGCAGTTCCCGGGCGGAGATCCTCAGCGCCCCGTTTCCGAGCGCGATCTGCTGGATCTGCGCGTCTGACGTGGCCACAATGACACGGTTTCTGCCCTTTTCTGTTCCTCTCGACGCCTCCCCGCGATCTTTTTTCCGGCGCGGTTTTTTCTTCATCAGCTCATATGTCGCGCGTTCGATAAAAGCATCTGCTGTTTCTTCTTCCCTGGTGAAAACGACCTTCACGTTATGGAAAATATCGCTTGAACCGGTTCCTCCCCCGACTTTATACGCGTCAAAGACGATCGTGATGTCATACTGCGTGACTCCCTGATAATTGCAGAGAATCTCTGTAAGCTTCTGCCGGGCGGAGCCATAGTCGACAGCAGCCAGTTCTTTAAGCGATTCCCAGTTATTGATAACATTGTAGCCATCGACAATAAGACTCGTTTTGACGAGATTCTGCTTCTCCTGTTCCAGCGCTTTCGGCGTAAGATCGAGTGAAGCCAGTGATGATTTCCGCGATCTCCCGCCTTCGCCTTTGACGCGGCCGAGTGAACGCTGCCCCAGGCGGTTTTCCCTGACAGGACCGTACGTTTTCTCAAAAATCGCCATCAGTTCATCGTCGCCGGCCAGTACCCGACCGTAATCCATCACACGTTTACGGACAAATTCATCGTCTTCCGCTCCCGTCCTGTTCTCCAGCACGCCCGGAATATGCATATATTCCTCGATATCATACCATTTCACGATGTTGCTTTCGCCATGCGAACAAAAAACAGAATCGGGCGGATTATCGACGTCGCGCTCCGGATCGTACCCGTACTCCCGGACGACCGCGTCCTGATCCGGACAGCGGTCATAACCGCTTAAACGACAGCTCAACTTGCCGGCGCCGCGCGTAAAGTTCATAAACCGGGTCTGATATTCCATCATACCCGACGCCGGGATCGATCCCTTCAAAAGCGACACGCTCCCGATCGTCTCCGGCTCGCCGAACCTTCCGTTCATGCTCTGAATATCCGTCATCAGCCGGCCGATCAGATCCATCGGCACCTCCGCCGTGAAATCGACCCAGGGCTCCAGCAGCACCGAGTCCGCCTTCATCAGCCCGTTTCTGAGCGCCCGGTACGTCGCCTGCCGGAAATCACCGCCGTACGTATGCTTTTTATGCGCCCTGCCGGCAGCCAGTGACACCTTCATATCCGTGATCGGCGAACCAGTCAGAACCCCGACGTGCACCTTTTCTTCCAGGTGCGTCATGATCAGCCGCTGCCAGTTCCGGTCCAGAACATCCTCGCTCACTATACTTGAAAAAACAAGTCCGCTTCCACGCTCACCCGGTTCCAGCACAAGGTGTACCTCCGCGTAATGGCGCAGCGGCTCAAAATGCCCCACGCCCTCGACCTGATTATCGATCGTTTCCTTATACATGATGCGCCCCGCGCCGAACTCCACGTCAAAGCCGAACCGTTCCCTGATCAGCGTCTTCAGAACCTCCAGCTGCACTTCACCCATGATATGGATCACGATCTCGTCCGAGTCCGGACTCCGCTGCACACGCAGCTTCGGATCCTCTTCCGACAGCATTTTTAATTTCCCGAGCGCCTGATGCCGATCCGTGTTCTCATCGAGAATGACCGAATAAACGAGAAACGGCTCCAGGATCTCTTTGTCATGAGACTTTTCCGCGCCGAGCCCGTCGCCGGCAATGGTATGCGTAAGACCGGTGACCGCACAGACCATGCCCTGTGAAACACTGTCCGTCACCCGGAATTTCAGCCCCGAATAGATCCGGATCTGATTGATCTTTTCTTCCCAGCTTTCGCCCTCGCGGTCTTTGCCTTTGACGATGTCTCTGACCGCCAGGCTGCCGCCGGTGATTTTCATAAATGTCAGCCGTTCGCCGCGGTCACTCCGGGCGATCTTAAAGACCTTTGCCCCGAAATCCTTCCTGCGGTGCGGGTTTTCCAGTGTAAACAGGCTGATGCAGTTCATCAGTAAATCGATTCCTTCGATTTTCAGCGCCGATCCAAAGCAACAGGGAAATACTTCCCGGGCGGAAATGGCTTTCGCCAGATCCTGCCTGTCCGGAATTCCGCCCTCCAGCACTTTTTCCATCAGCGCTTCACTTGACAAAGTAAGATCATCCAGCAGCGACTCGTCGCCGTCAAAAGGCCTGCCGTCTGAAACCGCTTCCGTCAGCGCGCCGAAATCGACAAAGCCGTACCCGAACCTTTGTCGCAGCATCCCGATGATCTCATCTCTCTTATACAAAGAAAGATCCATTTTATTGACAAAAATAAATGTTGGAATCCCGTACCGCCTGAGAAGCTGCCACAGCGTCTCCGTGTGACTCTGGATGCCGTCCGCCGCGCTGATCAAAAGCAGCGCGTAATCCAGCACCGAAAGCGTTCTTTCCATTTCCGCCGAGAAGTCGACGTGGCCCGGCGTATCGAGCAGCGTCACATGCAGATCGTCCCATTCCATTTCGGCCTGTTTGGAAAAGACCGTGATCCCCCGGTTTCGTTCGATCGCGTTTCCGTCCAGGAATGAATCTCCGTGATCGACTCTGCCCGGTTTATCAATTTCCCCCGATTTATATAGTAGTGCTTCTGACAACGTGGTTTTTCCGGAATCCACGTGCGCCAGAATGCCCAGTGTGATTCTCTTCATATAATTAATCCCGTGTTCCACAGCGAATTATACCAATGATCTATTATTATAACACGTTTGTTGTGTTAAAATAATATCCGAAAAACGATATATTGTTTACAGCCATCGTATTTATATAAAGAAAGCTGAGGTGAATTATGCTGGATGTCTGCCTGATCGGTACTTCAGGAATGGTCCCTTTAAAACACAGATGGCTGACGGCCTTCCATGCCGTCAGCGAAGGCCACGCCATACTTATAGACTGCGGCGAGGGTACTCAGATCGCGATGAGTGAAGCATCGCTTCGTCTGAAGCCGATCGATACAATCTGCCTGACTCACTGCCACGCTGACCACATCGCCGGACTTCCCGGACTCCTACTGACAATGGGAAACCAGGGAAGAACCGAAAAAGTTACACTGATCGGTCCGCCCGGGTTTTCCGAAATCGTACGCTGCCTGCTGGTCATCGCGCCGCTTCCTTTTGACGTCATACTCTGTGAAACCGACGGAAAAAGCGGCCACGTATTCAAATGCGGAAACATCGAAATACGCCCCTTTGCCGTAAAACACGTAATGCCATGCCTCGGGTACTCACTGATACTGCC
>ONJN01000036.1 GCA_900318155.1 uncultured Eubacteriales bacterium | reverse complement strand
CACGCAAAACAGCCGATGGTGCTGGAGAGCCCTGTTTTCATATCGCATATGTCTTTCGGAGCGCTTTCCAAAGAGACAAAAGTTGCTTTGGCAAAAGGCAGCGCGATGGCGAAAACCGCGATGTGCAGCGGCGAAGGCGGCATCCTGCCGGAAGAAAAATCCAGTTCTTATCGCTATATCTTTGAGTATATTCCGAATAAATATAGTGTTACGGATGAGAATCTTCAGACTTCGGACGCCATCGAGATCAAGATCGGACAGGGCACCAAACCAGGTATGGGCGGCCACCTGCCCGGAGAAAAGGTTACGCCGGAGATTGCCGCTTTGCGCGGAAAACAGCCGGGCGAAGACGTCCAGAGTCCAAGCAGGTTCCCGGAAATCCAGTCCAAAGAAGATCTGAAGGACATGGTTTCCATGCTTCGGGAGCGTTCGGGCGGACGTCCGATCGGTATTAAGATAGCCGCCGGCCGGATTGAGGCGGATCTGGAGCACTGCGTCTACGCGGAGCCGGACTTTGTCACAATCGATGGACGGGGCGGCGCGACCGGATCCAGCCCGCTCCTTTTGAGAGAATCCACTTCCGTTCCGACGATCTTTGCGCTGACGCGGGCCAGACGATATCTGGACACTGTCGGCTCAGACATTGATCTCGTTATCACCGGCGGGCTTCGGGTCTCCTCTGACTTCGCGAAAGCGCTGGCGCTGGGGGCGGATGCTGTGGCAATCGCCAGCTCGGCACTGATCGCGGCGGCATGTCAGCAGTATCGCATCTGCGGCACCGGCAACTGCCCGGTCGGGATCGCGACCCAGGATCCGGAACTCAGGAAGCGGCTCCCGGAGGAGGCGGCGGCACAGCGGGTAGCGAATTATCTCAACGTCTCAACAGCGGAACTCGCGATGTTCGCCCGTATTACAGGGCATTCCTCGGTCCACGATCTAAACGTCACGGATCTGGTCACTCTGAACGCGGATATCGCGGCGTATACGGATGTCCGGCACGCAGGCGAGCCTTTCATCCCTTTGTCAGACGGGACAGCCGGTACAGCCGCGACAAAGGAAAACAAACCTATGTTAAAAATCAGATGCAAAATCTGCGAAGAAGTTTTTGAGGCACCTTCGCTGGAAGAAGCGATCTGTCCGTTATGCAGCGCAACCGGAGATGATCTGGAAATTGAGTGATGTCATCGAATAAACGCTGTAAACACATATTATAGTGTTTTTTGCAATACGGAGGGGGTCAAATGAACAAAAGAATTATCGCCTTGATACTGGAACTGATACCGATTATTTCAGCACCCATTAGTTATTTATTGATTATGTCATCTCACGATTCAGTGATGATCAGACGGATTATTTCTGTAACCATGCTGCTGGCGTTTTTGGGATTTGTCTTCTTCTTTATCGGGCGCAGGCTGGCAAAGGGGGACCGGGCTGTGCGGATTTTGGGGATACTGGACTGGTTCGCGACGCTGTTTGTTATTGCTTTCTATGTTCTGGCTGCTTTCAGCGTTGGATTGTAAAGGAATGTGTCGGGTTCCGGTGTGGGTTGTCTGTTGCGGAACCGAATTGAAGCATCGGGACAGGCATGATATAATCGTAAAAGACTTCTGGTCATCGAATAAGAAAAGAGGAATGATGCTGTTTCAAATTTTTGCGCTGTCCTTACTGGTGACGGTGGTCACGGAATGTACGCTGGCGTATCTGCTGGGACTCCGGAACCGGAAAGATCAGTGTCTGGTGCTTTTAGTGAATCTGCTGACGAACCCGGCGGTGGTATATGTGAATCTTCTGGCTGTGATGCTGCCGGGAGTTTCTGCGCGCACCGTGACGCTGGTTCTGACTGAGTCTGCGGCAGTTATGACAGAAGGTCATATATACGCGCGGAAGCTGGACTGGGAAAGTCTTCCTTCCGGAACGGCAGCAGGCATTATGGCAGGGTGGAGTCCTGTGATCCGGGCATTTCTTTTTTCCGTCCTGCTGAACGCCGCGTCCTATGGCGCGGGGGAACTTATAGAGATGCTGCTCCGGCGGATGTGAGACCGGATATGGGCAAACGGAGGTGTGAGCTTGACTATTAGAATAAAAAGAATAACCGTTCTGTTCCTGGCGGCTGTTTTTATCACAGGGCTTTTTGTGCTGATGATGCCGAAGGTCAGTTACGGGGATGCGGCAGTTGATCCCGGGGATTATTCAACGGAGCCTGCGAAAAACAACGATAATTCAACATCGTCATCGGATAATAATCCGTTGCCTGCGGAAAAAAACGATGATTCAGCTTCGTCATCAGGCAATACTAAAAAGCCCGCAGAAAACAATAATGATTCAGCGCAGGCAACCGATAATACTGCGGAAAACAACACTCATTCGGAACCGTCAGCCAACAATACTGCACCATCTGCGGAAAGTAAAAACTATTCGCCGCCCGCAAACAATACGGCGCCCGCAAAAAACTATAATAATTCGGCGCCGGCAGCCAACTATACACCGGAGCCCACGGATATAACCGATGTGGATTATAATGTTGAGGTGAAAGCCTCTGACGGCGTGAATTTCCGCTCCGGCGCCGGCGGTGGGTATGGCATAATCCAGGGGATCCTGATTCCAAACGGAACAGTGCTCCACATTTCCAGGGTCGCCACGGCAGCGAACGGCGCGCTCTGGGGTTATACAGAGTACAAAGGAAAAAAAGGCTGGATCTATCTGGAGCTGACAAAGAAAGTAAAGAAAGTCGGGAAAAAATCAGGAAAAACAGCTAAAAAAACGGTGGTTCCTTCGGATTCGACCACTGTAAACTATAACGTGGAGGTCAGAGCTCCCCGCGGCGGGCTGTACATCCGTTCCGGTCCCGGAGTTAAATTCGATAAACTCCAGACCAGGATGATCCCAAACGGAACGGTGCTTCACATTTCCAGGATCATCATAACGAAGAACGGCAAGAAAGACTTCTGGATCTGGAAAGCGCTTCGTATCTTCAGGATCCACAGAGCAAAGAACGGGGCACACTGGGGTTATACACGATACAATGGTCAGAAAGGCTGGATCTATCTGAGGAAGACGACAGACACCACGGCTGCGGTGACCAATGCCGCGCCGACTCAGACAAAGCCGAAGGAAGAAAGCGCGACAGACACGGATTCCAGTGTCACAGAAGACTCGGAGGATCAGCCGGAATCGGATGTAATAACAGTTCCGGATTCCAGCAGAACGAATTCCGACATGTATTTCATGTTGAACATATTGATTATGGCCATCATAGGGCTGGTAATCCTGATTCTGATCGTGATCATCGTGATTTTGCTGACCAGAAGGAAGTGATCGTGGATAAAAGGACGCATTTTCTGCTGAGATGATACGATTGGGTGTCAGAGAGAATGTAATGTAATAAAAGATCAATAAAAATCAATAATCGATATAAGGGAGGATAATAGTTCATGGTAAATAATATTCCAGACAGTTTCTTTAAGGATAATCCGATTCAGCCGAGTGGTTCGGCAATGCTGGCCTACTACATGTACACCAATGAAGGGTTGCTTGAGCGCCTTAAAGAGGAAAAGGAACAGCGGATACACTCGGGAAAGGACCAGGAAGAACTGGAAAAAACCGTTGTTGCGCTTGATGAGACAAAGGAAATCCTGCGCTTTATGCGTAAGTCGATGGACGGCTGCAATAAGCTCCTGCTGAGAGATGTCGTCCTGGCACATGAAGCGGATGTGACGGACCTGATTAAAAAAAGGATCATGACAAGCAGACTTGATGATTTTATTGATAATACGCTTGATTTTTTCCTCCGATGTGAAGCGGATCCGGTTCCGTGGCTGAAAGAGAATATTCCTGAAATGAAGAGTCCGTACGCGCGCTCAGTCATGTGTGTTGTTCTCGGTTTCCGCGGCGGGGAAGATGAGCTGCCGTTCCTGTTTGAACAATTTGATAAGCTGAAGAACGAACCGGATGAAGAAGCCTTTGAACAAGGTCCGCTGCTTTCCATTTTCAAAATCTGCGGCAAAGAGATTTAATCTGGTAAAGAGAAATAATCAGACGCTTTTTTTACTGCCTCCCGGGCAAACGGCTGGAATCAATAACGGTCTGCCCGGGAGGTTTTCTGTTCGCAGGCGCATAGCATGCGGGATTTTTCTTCGCAAACGCTGCTGTACTGTAATCATTTATTGTTGGATGCGGCGCTCATTGATATAATAAAAGTAATGATGATTGAAACGAAGCAGACACGGGATGGCTGCGCGAGGAGGTTGCCGGTTGAAATACGATTGGAAAGAAACTGAAAATATACTGGATTTCTGGACAGCTGTCGAATTACTGCGGCAGGATTCTTTTGATGTGTGTACAGACGCGCGCGCCTGGAGAAATGAGGCGGAAACCGCAAAGGACATTTTCCGGCAAGAGCGTATGTTAAAGGAGAATCTGCTGTCAAAGAAGGACCCGGCAGCAAAGGATGCCCTGGTTCGCGTTCGAAATTTTTTCAGGCTCGGCCACCGGGATGAGCTTATGGAAAAGATCCGAAATGAGGCGCGGGCGTGCGGGATGTCTGTCTGGGGAAATATTACCGTTTATATTGGCCGTGTGAGGAGGGAAAACTGTATCCTCAGTCTGTCGGAAATGCCGGACCTGCCGAGTCCGAAGCGGTCGGAGAAGGCCTCGGATGAAATCGCGGTGCTGAGTTTTCAATTAACGCCGGCAGGCGCGTATCTTTCGGGATCGTTGTCGTTTTCGCCGCTGATCTGGGCCTTGTCGAAAATCGAAAACCGTCAGGGCAAAAGGATCTCAGAAGTTTTACAGAAGACGGAATATCAAAAGGATCTTCTGATGCTGGAGGCCGATCTTTTCGGAACGGCGAGGAAAACGGCAAGACCGGCGGCTGTGCGGGAGCTTTCTGATAAAAAACAGGACGCTTTGGCGAAAAAAGATCTGAAAAGGATTTTCAGAAAAATATCTGCGATGTATCTCGAGCGGTATTTAAAGAAAGAGACGGGCAAAAGAGCTTCGAACCGGGAGTATTACGGGATCCGTCTCCGTTTTTTCAAAGATGAGGCAGCGCGCCTTGCGTATGACCATAATGATAATCCCGGCGTTGGCGCCGGACGTTTTTCCGAAGAGATCACGCTGACAAAGGAATTGCTCGGTGATGGTGGATTCTACGCAACGGAGATGGGAACGGCTTTGACCGAGTATATACAGGCGCCCGGCCGCGGGGAGGCAGGATCGAATAAACGGCCGCGCCTGGACCTTATGTGTCCGGAAAATCGGACTCAATTCGCTGATTTCATACGGGATGCGCTGGATATTCGCCGGGCTCCGCTTGGTAAATGGCTGTCCGGTCAGCCTTTGTCGCTGATGCAGCAGCTGGCGGTCAATTCTGCTTTTTCTGCGGGCCGGGACGGATCAGATAATCGTATTCCTACTGATGGAGGAGAGCGTCAGCTGGAACCAGGGGCAATATTTTCGGTGAGCGCGCCGCCGGAAACCGGGGAAGCAGCGGTTGTAAAAGAAATAATCGCGGGGAATATCGTTGAAAAAGCGAAAATTCTTGCATCTTATGAGAAGGCGGATGAAGCCTTTCAGAAACACTCCGTCGGGCGCGGTGAAAATGAAAGCGGTACCGGTCAGGAATCTTCTTTTGTCTGGTATTCTCTGAAAGATGACGCGATCCGTAATCACAGCGTTCTGGTTTTGTCAGCCGATGATGAGGTATGGGATGATGCAGCGTTTTCGTTCGGTAAAAGAATGAATATGAGCAAAATTGCCGGAATTCAGGGTGAAGAAACAGACAGGACTGCCGGACAGCAGGCAGAGCGTTTCCGAAAGGCCTGTTCTGATTTCAGTGAACAACTAAGAATTGTGGAGGAACAGCAGTCGGAGCTGATGGAGTACCGCCACTGTTACGATGAACTGAAGATTAGGAAAAACGACCATCCTGAACTTCAAAGGTATGAGCGGGAAGCGGCGGAGGAAAAAGATCGTCTTGAAAAGCTTAAAGCGCGGAAATCCGAAAAAAAAGACGAAATGGACGCGCTGCAGAGGTTATATGAGGAGAAAAAGAGTGCTGTCTGGAAGAAAAAAACGGCTTTGACAAAGGCGGCTGCAGATCGGAGAATGCATCTGGCAGACATCGACAAACATCGTAAGCAGATTGATGACGCAAGAAAGTCAACAGGTTTTTTCAGTAAGTTATTTAATAACACAAAATATACGACCGCGATGACTGCTTTCGACACAGCCCGGCAGAAGCTGGCGGACGCGGAGGCCGCAGCCGGCCAGCTGACGCAGGAACTCGCAAAGCTGGAAGAAGAAAAAAACTGTGCCTGTATGGAGGTATCCGACACGAAAAAAGAAATCGATGCTGCCCAAAAAGCTTTGGATTGGCTCGATTCGGCGCTCAAAGAGACGGATGCGCGCAGGAAGGCCAAGCAGGAAAAAATCAGACAGTTTCAGGATGAGACCGATCGGTGTGCCGAACAGCTCAGCGCATTCCGCGACGCGCAGAATGATTATTCCGGAAGGATTCCGGATGATGATTTTATCGGACGTCTTTTGTCCCGGGATGAAGATACTGCCGCGGAAGCATGGCGCTGCAGTCTGTGGATTACCGCTGATTATGACCACGAACGGGAAAAACTGTTGAACCTGGCGCAGGAACTGATTCAGGCGTTTGCGGCGAGCTCAGAATGCTGCCGTGAGAATCTGTCGCGGCTTAAAGAAGATCCGGACTGTGGGATGCGGACAGGTGATCCGGATGCGGCGTTTCCGGGGGAATATAAAAAGGAGCAGGAAGACCGGGAGGTTGAAGCGGACGCGTTGCTTCAGACACTTTTCCTTTTGTCGCCGGCGATTACGATTACGCCGGAGATGGTTGGTGCAGCGTTTAAGGATGTGAAGCGTCCCGGCTCAGTTGGAACGCTGATCGTCTGCGGTGCGGAGCAGATGGAGCCGCAGGTGGCTGTGGGTGCGTTGTGCAGGTCGCGAAAAGCGGTGGTGATCGGAGACCGGTCGCAGTCCGGGCCGGTTTTTAC
The DNA here is from genome assembly GCA_900318155.1 of uncultured Eubacteriales bacterium. Lineage (GTDB taxonomy): Bacteria > Bacillota > Clostridia > Peptostreptococcales > Anaerovoracaceae > Aminicella. The sequence continues at coordinate 3,618 of ONJN01000036.1, read as the reverse complement.
GGATGATCTTGATATATTAAAGAATATTTGTGCGGACGAATCATGCCGGCCGTACGCAGACAAAACGCTTTCGGCCCAGTATTGCGCGGACCTCATCAATCCGATCGGAACCGGTCTGATCATAGCCGGTCCGAGAGATAAAAACGAACCTGGCAGCTGGATTGGCTGTCCTTTGCCTGTGCACAGCGGAAGCATCCGCCCGATGTTTGATCTTATGAACCGCTTTGTTTACGGTGGTATGCTGAAGCTTTGGACGTCGGAACCAATGGGGCGTACGCATCTTAAGTTCGCGCGGCCGAAATCGCAGTGGCTGAACGTCGGAGGTCGGGAAAACGGCGGCTTTGACCATTATGTCAAGAAGCAGGGACAGCTCGCGTGCAGCATTGTGGATACGGCATTTTCCAAAGACAATGATCCGGATCTGTTCATTATTACTCCTTTTGCCACCGTGGCGGAAGGCATTAAACGGGAGCTTAAAAGGTATTATTACGAAGTAAAAGGCTCTTCAGTCGGAAAAAGCGCGAATCTTTTTGACTGGATCGAATCCAATATTGGTATGATTCACGAGTTTCAGGGCAAAACAGCCGGCGAAGCAATTTTTTTGCTGGGATGTGACGACAGACGCTCCGCTGCGGACGCAGTCAGACAGGTTGACAGACGAGACGTCAATACGGTTGTGACACGGGCCGCTTACCGACTTTACGTGATCGGTGACATCAGTGTCTGGAGAAAGAATGCTTTTGTCCGCGACTTAAAAAACGCGCTTGATATGAACGCGTTCAGAGAGATCTCTGCTTTGATGAAAAACAAGTCTGTAATGACGGAAGATGAAAGAAAGGATAAGCTCAGAAAAGCGGCAGGGTGTATTCCTTCATCGACATCATTTATCAGGATGGACGGCTGGGATCCGGACGGCGAAATCCGGTATGTGATTGATACGGATGATTTTGTCCGTGAACTGAACAGGGCCGATTTTCTTAAAATCAATCTCACCGCGGGGAGACTGAAACGGTTCGGATTTCAGTCGAAGGCTGAGTTCGGCCGGCTGTCTTCAGATATCAGGCGGTGTCTGACGGCGGCAGTGAAGCTGTACGAGCTTCTTAAGCCGGTTTATGATATTTCGCCGGAAGCAGATGCGTCATGCTGCGGGATCTTGTTCTGCAGAGCGCTGGAATTACAGGCTGCTGCCGCGCCCGTTGATTTTTCAGAATATACGGGCGGTAGTGGTGGGGATGACGCGCGGAGGGACGGTTTTATCGATGATTTTGATAAGTGTGTCCGGCTTCGCAGCCGCTGCTGTCATCCGAATCTGTTCAAGTGGAACGATCTGGAAGAGCTGCTTTTTCTCGCGTTTGGAGCCGGGATCGAAACCGGAGTCAGTGAAAACGCGGACAGGCGGGAAGGTGTTTTTTTTCGGTGCGTGCGCCTGGGAAAACGCGGGAATAATAAACAAGAGGACGGTGAGGTTTAATGAAAATCATAGCATATGGATACAGAGATGACGAAATGCCTTATCTGTCGACATATCAGAAGATGGAAGGCGTAGAGCTGGAGCTGAAACGCGAGCATCTGACGCCGGAGACAGCGTCATGGGCGAATGGCGCGGACGGCGTGTCTATTACGGGCGTTTGCCGGGCTGACCGGGAAGTTCTGAAGCAGCTGGCGGACGGCGGCGTTCGCTTTTTGTCCACCAGAACGGTCGGTTACAATCAGATCGATCTGGAAGCGGCAAAGACACTCGGGATCCGCTGCGCCAATGTCACTTATTCGCCGTACGGCGTGGCCAATTATACAGTGTTGCTGATTCTGGCGATTCTGCGAAAATTCATGCATATTATGGTCCGGTCTGGTTGTATGGACTATTCGCTGAAGGATATGCAGGGCAAAGAACTTCAGAACATGACGGTCGGCATCATCGGAATGGGGCGGATCGGAAAAGCTGTAGCCCGTTGTCTTTCCGGTTTTGGCTGCCGTATTATCGCGTTCACGCCGCATCCGGATGAAGAGACACGTACACTTGCGGAGATCATGACAATGGACGAATTGTACGCGCAGGCTGATATTATTACACTGCACACGCCGGCCACTCCGGAAACGTATCATCTGATCTGCAAGGCAACGCTGGATAAAATGAAAAAAGGAGTGTATATTATCAATACGGCGAGAGGTGAGCTGATCAATACCGGAGATCTGATCGACGCAGTGGAGTCCGGCCAGGTCGGCGGCGTTGCGATCGATTCTTTTGAACATGAGCAGGACATCATCCATGTGGATCATGAATACAATGTGATCCGAAACCGGGAGATGCTGATTCTGAAGGCGTATCCAAACGTTCTGGTGTCTCCGCACGCGGCTTTTTATACAGATCAGGCTTCGAGCGATATGGTCAGATGCTCGATCGAAGGCCTTTTGTCCTGGGGACAGGGAAAAGAAAACCCGTTTGAACTCAATGTATAGAAAAAACGGGAAGACACAGACTATTCAGATGACAGTTCTGATTAAAATGGACTCCATTTGTTCATGAAGGAGAGAACTATGCAGTATATTGATTATTATGAATCACCGCTCGGCGTCATCGAACTCCTGAGCGACGGCGATCATCTGACCGGTCTTTCTTTTAATAATGACAGTCATTTAGAAGATGCGCCGGAGAATCACGCGGGAGAGGCCGCGCGGGCGGCCTTTGAGACGACAAAACGCTGGCTGGATCAATATTTTCAGGGTGAAGCGCCGGATTTCACACCGCCGTTACGCATTACAGGTTCGGATTTCCGGAAAATGGTCTGTGAGATCATGAGCAGTATCCCTTACGGGCAGACAATGACATACGGCGAAATTGCCGCAATCGTCGCGCGGCGCAGAGGAATCGCGCGGATGTCCGCGCAGGCAGTCGGCGGCGCGGTGGGTCACAATCCCGTTTCTATCATTGTTCCCTGCCACCGGGTCGTTGGTGCGAACGGCAGCCTCACCGGATACGGCGGCGGAATGGACCGTAAAGTCGCTCTCCTTGAACTGGAAAAAGTCGATATGACAAAGCTCTTTGTACCGACAAAAGGTACTGCGCTGTAATTGTGTCGGTATTCCGTTACAGAACAGAATTTGGGGATTAATTCTGTTTATAGAATTGGGGGAAGACAGAACATTATTACAATTTTGAATAAGAGAAATTCACGACCGCAACAGCACGTTGCTTGTCAGACCGCCAAAGTCAGTTCATAATTGAAATGTATTATGAATATGGAGGAATCGTTTTATGGGTGTACAGGAAGTAATCAGAAAACTGAGAGACAAACACGGCCTTTCACAGGATCAGCTGGCAGAACGTGTTATGGTAACTAGACAGGCAGTGAGCCGCTGGGAGAACGGAGAAACGCAGCCGAACACCGATACGCTGAAGCTTTTGTCAAAAGAGTTTAATGTGTCAATCAATACACTTCTCGGAAGTCCGAGGCAACAGATTTGCCAGTGCTGCGGAATGCCGCTGTCTGAAGATGAACTCATCAGCAAAGAACCGGACGGCAGCTTTAATGAGGATTACTGCAAATGGTGTTATGCGGGCGGGACTTTTACATACAGCAATATGGATGACCTGATCGAGGTTTGTATTCCTCATATGGT
>ONJN01000148.1 GCA_900318155.1 uncultured Eubacteriales bacterium | reverse complement strand
GATCGGAACTGACCTGGCTTGTAACCGAATTGACGGCCGGTACGGCCGTTTCCTCCTTTAAATCTTCCGTTGTCAGACTTTTATCGAACTGTGAATTCACCGGTCAGCCTCCTTTCTTGTCTTTTCATGTTTTAACACACCTTTTTTAAGTCGGAGTAAAGTACCTGACGTGCTCGTACGTCGCGGCCAAATGAACGCCTTCATCATTCGCCTGTTATATCAGCCCCACAAATATCGTATGGTGCAAATTACAGGCATATTGAATTAATTAATAGTATATCATATACTACGAACATGAAAGTATGAAATATAGTTAACCAGGCATACCTGAGCAACAAACTCAAACGGGAAGACTGGTGCCAAGAAAAAAGAGCCAGACTGATGATTAGTTCAGTCATTTTTTCTTACCTCCAGAAAAATTCAACCAGAAGCGAAGCTCCAACAAGCTCGCTTGATTGGCGCGAGCGACGCCGTCAACAGACGCCGGGAGCTTCCGCTCCTGAGAGCGTCGGTGGGGAATTGATACCCGCCACCGATGTTCGAAGACAGAACCCGCCGCCTTCGTAAAACGAAGAGGCGGGGGATATCCGGCGTCTGTTATAAATTAAAAAATTCCTGGAAAGCCAGTATAAAAAACAGGTCATCTCATACTGTTCCTGTAAAAGATGACCTGTAACCGCATTCAATTATCAAGCCTCACTATCTCAACCCGTCAACATACGCCCGGATCCGGCCGCGCGTCTTTTCCTCGCCCATGATCTGCTGGATCGTCCAGACGTCCGGGGACTGCGCGCGTCCCATCAGCGCGATTCGGATAACTGTGCTGACATGGCCGACATGGCCTTTATAATCATCCGGATGCTTTTTGAAATCCTTTGGCTTGGCCGCGTAACCGTTGTCGACCGCGATCGCGCGGATTTTATCGAACCAGCCGCCGTTGTCATCGGAATGGTCGTAGCTGTCCAGATAAGCGTTCAGAATCACCGAAATATCCGCCGCCGGCACCTCCGCCGGCATTTCGTCTTCGATCTTAAACAGATCGTCAAAGAAATAAGAAATAAACTGAATGATCTGACGCGCGTAAATCAGATCTTTTCTCGGTTTCCTGTCAGCGCGTCCGATGTCAAGAATCTGCACCAGATAATCTTTGTCATCAAACAGGTGGTTGTACTCCGGCGCGAATTCCGCAGCCCAGTCCTTCAGGAAAACATAAAGATCGTCCGCCGGAATGCGCAGCAACACGTCCTTACTGATATCATTCAGCTTGTTCAGGTCGAACAGAGCGCCGGAACTGCTCATTTTCTCCGTCGTAAACGCAAAATCGTCCACCGGCGCGTCCGGATTGGCGTCGCGCCACTCCTCAAAGTTGGAGTTCAGAATCGTCAGAAGATACTCTCTCACCGCGTCCGGATGATACCCCTGATCACGATAATACGTGAGTGAAAGCTCCGGATCCTTCCGCTTGGACAGCTTGCGCTTCTTCCCGGACTCCTCATCGATCTTCATCAGCTGTGCCGTATGGCAGTAAACCGGCAGCTCCCAGCCCAGCTTCTCAAAAAGCTCCACGTGGATCGGCAGCGACGGCAGCCACTCCGCGCCGCGAACGACGTGCGTCGTCCTCATCAGATGATCGTCAACCGCGTGCGCAAAATGATACGTTGGAATCCCTGTCTTTTTCAGAATAACGACGTCCATGAAATTCTCAGGCATTTCCAGCTTCCCGCGGATCGCGTCGTTCACACGAACCCGGCGTCCCTTCTGTTTGCCGTCTTCACCTTCCGACAAAGGCTTTCCGTCTGATTTCAGCCGGATCACGTACGGTTTTCCCGTATCGATCGCCTCTTTCACCTGCTCGTACGTCCAATCGCGGCAGGCTGCGTATTCCCCGTAAATCCCGGGCATCAGCTTTTCCGCTTCCTGTTTCTCGCGGATCGCGCCGATTTCTTCTTCAGTAAGGAAGCATGGATACGCTTTGCCCTCTTCAACCAGTTTTTTGACAAAGCACTGATAGACCGGCCCTCTGCGGCTCTGCGTGTAATCGCCGTAACTCCCTTTGTCGTCGCCCATCGTCGCGCCTTCATCGAAACGAATCCCGAAAAATTCCAGTGAGCTGATGATGACTTCGACGGCGCCTTCAACATAGCGCTTATCGTCAGTGTCTTCGATGCGCAGGTAAAAAATGCCATCGCTCTGATGCGCCAGGCGCTCGTCGGCAAACGCGCCGTACAGATTACCCAGATGCATGAAGCCGGTCGGACTCGGGCCAAGCCTTGTAACCATGGCGCCAGCCGGAAGATCTCGTTCCGGGTACATCCGCTCGTAATCATCCGGTGTTTTATCGATATCCGGGAACAAAAGCTCCGCAAGGTTTTTATTATCCATTGTTTCCTCCATTGATTTCTAATTTTCTGTCTTTTTCCGGACTGTTTTTTACAGATTGCCGCTCCGCATTTCCGGATCGCCGCGCCAATCTGCTCACCACCGGTTCTCCGATCTTTCGAAATGCCGGCTCGCCACTATTCTTGCCGCCGAATCTCCCCGCCGGTAAGCTCCGGATCATATACCGCGCGCTCGCCGCCGATATATTTCGGGCGTGTCCGCGCGCAGACAACGTGCGCGTCGCCGATCTGCTTCACCGCGATCCGTACCGGCACTGCCACCGGCTTCAGATGCATGCCGATCAGCGTATCGCCGATGTCCATACCGGCGTCCGCCCGGATCGACTCCACGGCGACCGGATCCTTCGCCCGCTCGTACAGCGTCGTCGCAAAAGACCCGCCCGCGTGCAGCTGCGGCACAACGTTGACGATCTCTTTGCCCGACGGGAGCGCCGCGCGCTCCAGAACCACCGCGCGGTTCAAATGCTCACAGCACTGCGCGGCGAGGAAAATCCCTTTGTCGTCAAGAACCGATCGGATCCCCTCGTACACGGCCGCCGCCACGTTGATATCAGACCCTTGTCCGATATGCTCACCTTTGATTTCGCTTGAAGAGCATCCGACAATAAAAATATCTCCTTTTTTGAGATTTGCCACGTCCAGCAATTCACGGACGGCTTCCGATGCCTGCTCCTGTATCTCTTTATATTCCATGGTTCCTCCGTAACCGGGAGCCGCGTCGGTGAAAGCCCCCTGCAATCGAACGCAGGGTCAACCAGCGCTCCCGGCTGTAATCGAGAGCAGCATCGATCACAGATCCCAGCTGTTCAGGTATTCTTTCTGTTCTTCCGTCAGCGTGTCGATCTCGATGCCCCACGCGTCAAGCCTTCTTCCGGCCACAAGATCATCGATCTCGGCACTGACATCGATCACTTTATTTTCCATCTCACCGCGGTGCTCCATTACGTAAAGGGCAGACAGCGCCTGCACCGCAAAACTCATATCCATGATTTCTGCCGGGTGCCCGTCGGACGCCGCGATGTTCACAAGCCGGCCCTCCGCGATGACATTGACCCATTTTCCGTTTAAGAGCTTATAGCCCATGATGTTCTTCCGGGTTTCCTTCTTTTCAACCGCTGCTTTTTCCAGGCCTTCCATGTCGATCTCACAGTTAAAATGCCCGGCATTGCAGAGAATCGCGCGATTCTTCATCTTCAGCATCTGATCGACCGTGACGATTTTACAGCAGCCCGTCGATGAAATAAAGATATCGCCCAGCTCCGCCGCCTGGTCCATTTTCATCACGTCGTAACCATCCATCTTCGCTTCCATCGCCCTTACCGGATCAACTTCCGTCACAATCACACCCGCGCCGAGCCCCGCGGCCCTCATCGCGATGCCCCTGCCGCACCAGCCGTACCCGGCCACCACGACCTTCTTGGATGCAATGACCAGATTGGTATTATGCATCACGCTGTCCATAACCGACTGTCCGGTTCCGTAACGATTGTCAAACAAATGCTTGCACTTTGCGTCATTAACCGCGACCATCGGAAACTTCAGCACACCCTGTCGTTCCATCGCCTTAAGACGAATCACGCCAGTCGTCGTCTCCTCGCAGCCGCCCCACAGCTCCTCCGCCAGATCCGTCCGGTCCGTATGAAGCAGGCCCGCAAGATCACCTCCGTCATCGATAATAATATTCGGTTTATGTTCCAGCGCCATCTCAATATGCCGCCTGTATTCCTCCTCCGACGCCCCATGAAGCGCGTAAACCGCGATCCCGTCCTCCGCCAGAGCCGCCGCGACATCATCCTGCGTCGACAAAACATTACTTCCCGTCACTGCCATCTGCGCACCGCCGGCCGCCAGCACCAGACAAAGATACGCCGTTTTCGCCTCAAGATGGACCGACAAAGAAATCTTCACGCCTTCAAACGGCTTTGTCTCCTGAAACTCCTTCTCCAGTCCGTTCAAAAGCGGCATATTATAGCGCACCCAGTCAATCTTCTGATGACCGGAAGGCGCCAGCGCCGGATCGCGGATCACTGTTTTCGGCAGTTCCCCCGCATTTTTTCTGATCATTCCCATTTCATCGCCCTTTCCTTATTCAGTCTTTTCTCATTCAGCCATTTCTTATTCAACGGCAGCTGATCCACCGATTTCCTATTCAACGGTGACCGATTTGGCCAGATTTCTCGGTTTATCGATATCTTCCCCACGCTCCCGCGCCACATAATATGCAAAAAGCTGGAGCGGTATTACAGAGAGGATCGATGAAACCTCATCCGCGCAGTTCGGAATTTCGATCACATCCCTGCTCGTTTTACGAATACTGTCGTGCCCTTCTTTGACGATCGCAAGGATATGCGCGTGCCGGGCCATGATCTCTTCAATATTGGAATACATCTTATCGTACAGCGAATCCTGTGTCGCCAGCGCGATTACCGTAGTCTCCGGTTCCATCAGCGCGATCGTGCCGTGCTTCAACTCACCAGCCGCGATCGCAAATGAATTGATGTAGGAAATCTCTTTCAGTTTCAGCGATCCCTCGTAAGAAACCGCCGAATCAATGCCTCTGCCGATAAAGAAAACCTGATCCCGGTTATATAAAAGCTGTGCCAGTCTCTCGATCCGGATCGACTGATCGAGGATTTTCTGAACCTTTTCCGGCAGAGCCTGCAGTTCCCGCAGGATCCGTTTATATTCCGCCTCCGACAGCGAACCGTTCAGATCAGCCATATAAAGCGCCAGCAGATACAGGCAGACCAGCTGCGTCGTGTAGGCCTTTGTCGAGGCAACAGCGATTTCCGGACCGGCCCAGGTGTAAAACACATCGTCCGACTCCCGGTCAACAGAACTTCCGACCACATTCACGATCGAAAGAATCCGCGCGCCTTTACTTCTTGCTTCCCGCAGGGACATCAATGTATCCAGCGTTTCTCCCGACTGGCTGACAGCAATAAACAGTGTGTGTTCATCGACAAAAGGATCCCTGTATCGGAATTCGGACGCGATATCGACTTCGACCGGTATCCGCGCAAATTTCTCGATAATATATTTACCCACCAGGCCGGCATGATACGCAGTCCCGCACGCAACAATCGTGATCTTATTGATT
>ONJN01000029.1 GCA_900318155.1 uncultured Eubacteriales bacterium | reverse complement strand
GAAAAACCCCTTGAAATACCAGAATTTCAAGGGGTTTCTACTGCGCCACGCGCGACTCGAACGCGCAACCTACTGATTCGTAGTCAGGCACTCTATCCAATTGAGCTAGTGGCGCATATCGCCGATGATCAGGGGTTAACCAATCACGCTCAATTATTGTATAAAACTTGAAGGGTTTTGTCAATGAAAAATGCAGGTTTTACCGAAAAATATTCATAAATCGATAAATGAATATTCCGTTGTTGTTGTCATGGTGTTTGTGGTAAATTGTTATTATAGAAATAAAAGGTTTTTGACAAAACGAATCCGGGCTCCGGCCAGACACTATACGTCGCTCCGGCCCGGAGCAGCTGCGCCGGTACTGGAGCTGAGAACCAGTATCCGGTTCGCAGAGTTTAAGCAAAGTTTAAATAGTATATGCGATGTTATTCAGGATAGTTCATCGGCCAACGCGCCGAAGAGGGAGGTTTTATGTTTTGGTATTATGCGCCTTTACTGACGCAAGGGCAAACGTTATTGTTTCTGGCAGCCGTAATTCCGCCGCTGATTCTTTTGATCTGGATTTTTCGGCTGGATAAAATCGAGTCGGAGCCCAAGTGTCTAATTGTGAAGTTGTTCTTCTTCGGGGTGCTGGCGACCATTGCCGCGATAATATTTGAGGGCATCGGAGAAGCTTTGATAAGCAGTCTTTTGTCTGGTATTGTCAGCAGAACAGTCTATAACCTCGTTATGTATTTTATTGTGGTCGCGCTTGTTGAAGAAGGAGTGAAGCGTTTTGCCCTGAAAGCGGGATCATGGAAGCATCCGGCGTTTGACTACCGGTTCGACGCGATTGTGTATGCGGTCGCGGTGTCGCTCGGGTTTGCCGCCGCGGAAAATGTAGGGTACGTTTTTTCCTTTGGCCTCAGCAACGCGCTGCTGCGGGCGGTAACTTCGATTCCGGGTCACTGTATTTTCGGGATTTATATGGGTTACTATTATGGTATGGCAAAGTACGCGGATATGCACGGCGACAGCAGCAAAAGGCGGCATTATATGCGAATGAGTCTGCTTGTACCGGTGCTTCTGCACGGGTGGTATGATTTTACCGCTACATCCGGCAACGGAACCCTGGTATTGCTGTTCTTTGTTTACATTATTATTCTGGATATTGTCGCGATTGTGTCGGTGCGGCGGTTTGCGCGGAGCGACGAGTCGCTGTACAGGTAGGATAAGCCGGCATCCTAAAACCATGAATTCATCAGTTTGATCTCGGCGGCGTACCCGGCGTCGTCGTTCGGGGTCTCGAGGATGAACGGTTTGTCCTGCAGGACGGGGTGGAGCGCGACGCGGCGCAGGGCTTCGAGGCCGATTTTCCCTTCGCCGAGTTTTTCGTGCCGGTCTTTGCGGGCGCCGAGGTCGTTTTTACTATCATTGAAGTGGACAGCACAAAGGCGGTCCAGGCCGATTACTTTGTCAAATTCGGTCAGGACGTCGTCAAGGTGGTTCACGATGTCGTAGCCGCCGTCCCAGACGTGGCAGGTGTCAAAACAGACGCCGATTTTGTCTTTGATGTTCACGCGGTCGATGATCTCGCGCAGTTCCTGAAAGTTCCGGCCGACCTCGCTGCCTTTGCCGGACATGGTTTCCAGCAGGACAATCGTCTGCTGGCCTTCGAACATGGCGTCGTTCAGCGCGTCCGCGATCATTTCGATGCCTTTCTCCGCGCCCTGGCCGACGTGGCTGCCCGGATGGAAGTTGTAGTAATTCCCCGGGGTGAATTCCATACGCTGCATGTCATCCCGCAGCATATTGGCGGAAAAAGCAGCAACATTTTCTTTTCCCGAACAAAGGTTCATAGTATACGGGGCGTGTGCCACCAGTTTCCCGAATCCGTTTTCATTCTCCAGTTTCAGCAGGGCGTCAACGTCCTGCTGTTCGATTTTCCTGGCTTTGCCGCCGCGCGGGTTGCGCGTGAAGAAAGCGAATGTATTTTCACCGAGCTCCAGGGCCTTTTTCCCCATGGAGAGGTAGCCCTTTGACGCTGACAAATGACTTCCTGTATAAATCATAGTTGTTATTCCTCCGTGTTTATCATTTTCCGGATGACGTTTTTATCAATTATGGTTCGTTCAGATAATTATCTGAGTATTCCCGCACAAGATCGCAGGACCTGTTCCTTTGACTCGTCTCCGTATCTTAATTCTATTATAATCGTTTTCATTGCCGGAAAGAATAATTTTTCTTTTTTAAATGGCCTGATTGTGTCGGAATTGAAAAGAGAATGTTTATTTTTGTCTATTCTTCACAAAAACCAGAGCGTGTTTTGATATTAAAACAATCTAAAAACGTTGGAATTCCAAAGAACATGCAGCGTTTTTAACTGTATACAATATACAATTAAAAACATAATGGTTATTGACTTTGACTCTGTGAAAGAGTAATATAATTAGAAGAGTATTGAGGCTGCTTTTGGCTCTGTAAATATTGAAATAAAAGTGCGGCAGGGTTTTGTCTGCTGCTGTTTTATACTCTGAAACGCGGTTCGTCCGGAAGCGCGTTCTGTGGGGCCGGAAGTGTCTGGTAATATGAAAGGAGTACTTTTACTATGGCGAATACAAGTGTACCGGCTGATAATAGACAGCTGAAAACTATGGACGGCAACACCGCCGCGGCGCATGTTGCTTATGCGTTCACTGAAGTAGCTGCTATTTATCCGATTACACCATCCTCACCGATGGCTGAGCATATGGATGAATGGGTAGCTGAAGGCAGAAAGAACATCTTCGGTGAATCTGTAAAGATCGTCGAGATGGAATCCGAAGCAGGCGCGGCAGGCGCAGTTCACGGATCAATTACGACCGGTTCTTACACATCGACATTCACGGCGTCTCAGGGCCTTCTGCTGATGGTGCCGAATATGTTCAAGATTGCCGGTGAACAGGTTCCTGCAGTATTCCATGTTTCTGCAAGAGCTGTTTCTACACACGCACTTTCAATTTTCGGAGATCATTCCGACGTTATGGCATGTCGTCAGACAGGTTACGCAATGCTGGCGTCCAACAGCGTTCAGCAGGTTATGGACCTTGCCGCAGTAGCTCATCTGGCTACAATCGACGGAAATCTGCCGATGCTGAATTTCTTTGACGGATTCAGAACATCTCATGAGTTTCAGAAGATTCGTGTCTGGGATTATGATACGCTTAAGAGCATGGTCAACTGGGATGCAGTTAAGAAATTTAAAGATCACGCACTCAATCCGAATCATCCACACAGTGTCGGATCCGCAGAGCAGCCGGAAGCGTTCTTCCAGCACAGCGAGGCTGCAAACACTGCGTATAACGAGACTCCGGATATCATTGCCAAGTATATGGATATGGTCAATGAAAAGATCGGAACAGATTATAAACCGTTTAATTACTATGGTGCGCCGGACGCGACAGAAGTTATCGTTGCTATGGGTTCCGTATGTGATGCAGCTGAAGAACTGATTGACCACCTGATTAAAGACGGAAAGAAAGTCGGATTGATCGAAGTACATCTGTACAGACCATTCTCGACAAAGTATCTCCTCAACGTCATTCCTGATACAGTTCAGAAGATTTCTGTACTCGACAGAACCAAGGAGCCAGGTTCTTCCGGAGAACCACTTTACCTCGACGTTGTTGCTGCACTGAACGGAACTAAATTCGGCGGCATTGAGATCCAGAGAGGACGTTACGGACTCGGTTCCAAGGATATCCAGCCGGGAGACATTCTCGCTGTATATGAGAACATGGAAGCTGCACAGCCTAAGACAGAATTCACACTCTCAATTAACGATGATGTCACAAACCTGTCCATCGCCCCGAGCCATTATCCGAACACAGCTCCGGAAGGAACTGTCTGCTGCAAGTTCTGGGGACTCGGATCAGACGGTACTGTTGGCGCGAATAAGAACAGCGTTAAGATCATCGGTGACTATACAGATAAGAAAGTGCAGGCATACTTCCAGTACGACTCCAAGAAATCCGGCGGCGTAACGATTTCACACCTGCGTTTCGGAGACAGTCCGATCAAGTCGACATACTACATCAAGCAGGCAGACTTTGTCGCATGTCACAATGCTGCATATCTGAATAAGTATGACATGGTTCAGGATGTTAATCCAGGCGGATCATTCCTGCTGAACTGTGGATGGAGCGATGAAGAACTTGAAGAACACCTCCCGGGTAAAGTTAAAAAGTACATCGCTGAGAACGACATTAACTTCTATACATGCGACGCAGTTTCGATCGCTAAGGAAGTAGGACTCGGCGCAAGAAGAACCAACTCCGTACTTCAGGCTGCATTCTTCAAGATCGCGAACATCATTCCGATTGAAGATGCTGAGAAACACATGAAAGACGCGGTTGTTTCGACTTACAGCATGAAGGGTGAATCCATCGTTAACATGAACCTCGCTGCGATCGACGCCGGTCTGAACAACGTTCACAAGGTTGACGTTCCGGCATCATGGGCTAACGCAGCTGATGATTCGGCGCCTGTTAAACTGGAAGGCCGCGACGAACTCATGACAAATTACCTGAACGATATCCTCGTACCGATGAGCAACATGAGCGGAGACAACATTCCTGTATCTGCTTTCATGGACACAGTAGATGGTACAATTCCTGCAGGTACTGCTGCTTTTGAGAAGCGCGGAATTGCCGCAGACGTTCCTGTATGGAATGTTGACAATTGTATTCAGTGTAACCGCTGCGCATTTGCATGCCCGCACGGCGTTGTAAGACCGTTCGCGCTGGCTGCAGATGAGGTTGGTGACATTACAGATACTAAGAAGATGATCGGCAAGGGCGTGGAAGATCTCCAGTTCACGATCGGTATCTCTGCGCTTGACTGCACAGGCTGCGGATCATGTGCTTCCGTATGTCCGGCAAAGGAAAAAGCGCTTGTCATGACTCCGGCAGAAGACGCTGTCGTTGCCGAAAATCAGAAGAAGTACGATTATCTCTTCGCAAATGTCAAGGACAAAGAACTGCCGTTCAAGATCGATTCTGTCAAGGGATCTCAGTTCAGACGTCCTCTGCTCGAGTTCTCAGGTGCATGCCCGGGATGCGGAGAATCACCATATGCTAAGATCGTTACCCAGCTCTTCGGAGACAGAGCTTACATTGCAAACGCTACCGGTTGTTCATCCATCTGGGGCAACAGTGCGCCGAGTACGCCGTACACTGTAAATCCTGAAGGAAAAGGTCCTGCATGGGGCAACTCCCTGTTCGAGGACAATGCTCAGTTCGGTCTTGGTATGGTAGTATCTGTAGAAGCCAGAAGAAACGCATGCAAGAGTGCAGCTGAAAGACTGGTTGGCAAAGTTGCTTCCGCACAGGCATGGCTTGACGCATTTGATGATCCTGTAGAAGCACGTGTAAAGGGCGAAGCACTTGCTGCTGACTGCGCTGGCGTTGATGATCCGGATGCAGAATTCATCGTAAACAACGCGGATATGCTTAACAAGCCTTCAATGTGGATCTTCGGAGGAGACGGCTGGGCTTACGATATCGGTTACGGCGGACTCGACCATGTAATCGCTTCCGGTATGAACCTGAATGTTCTGATCTTCGATACAGAAGTATATTCCAACACAGGCGGACAGTCCTCCAAGTCCACTCCGATGGGCGCGGTTGCTCAGTTCGCAGCTGCCGGTAAGGGCGTTAAGAAGAAAGATCTGCCGTCCATGGCAATGCAGTATGGCTATGTATATGTAGCTCAGATCGCAATGGGCGCAGACCCTGAACAGGCAGTAAAGGCAATCAAGGAAGCCGAAGCATATAACGGACCGTCCCTCATCCTGGCATATGCACCATGCATTAACCACGGAATCAAGAAGGGTATGGCTAAGTCTCAGGAAGAGATGAAGGATGCGGTAGCCAGCGGATACTGGAACCTGCTGCGCTTCAACCCTGATCTTGCTAAGGAAGGCAAGAACCCTCTGTCCATCGACAGCAAGGAGCCGACTGCAAGTTACAGAGATTTCATTATGGGCGAAGTACGCTACAACTCACTGACTCTGAAGTTCCCTGAAAGAGCAGAAGAACTCTTTGAAACAGCTGAGGCGGATGCACTGGCTCGTTATGAACGGCTGAAGAGCACTCAGGCAAGCTTTGATAAATAATAACTGTGTTGCTCGCGGCCCGGCGTCATTTTGTCCGCCAGGCGCAGAGTAATCACTGCGATATGACCACGATGTTATACGGAAAGCCGGGGCGCTGCCGATGCGGCAGCATCCCGGCATAATCATAATTAACAGTTATCTGTCGCAAAGATTGATGTTTTTTTAACAAGGTTGTTAAAATCGTTGATTAGATATGTTTTTTGTCGTATAATTATATTATTAATACTATTTAATTTTTTGATATAGGAGGATTTGCGGTGAAAAGGTTTGAAATTCTTAATAAGAGAAAACTGAACGACACCATTAACTGGTACACGTTCTATGCTCCATTAATCGCAAGACATGCCAAACCGGGACAGTTCGTCATACTTCGTGTTGATGAGTATGGTGAGAGATTCCCGATCACAATGGCAGGTCATGATGAAGAAAAAGGTACAGTAGATATTATTGTACAGACAGTAGGTAGATCATCCATGTTGCTGGAGCAGCTGGAAGTTGGCGACGCTATCGCTGACATGGTTGGTCCGCTCGGAATGCCTTCACACATGGAAGGTCTGAAGAACGTACTGATCGTAGGCGGCGGTGTTGGTAACGCACTGGCTTACCCGCTTGCAATCGGAATGCATAACTATGGAATCAACGTAGAAATGATCGCAGGATTCAAGACTAAGGATATCGTTATCCTGGAAGATGAGCTCCGCGCTGGCGTTGATAAACTTTATGTTATGACTGACGACGGATCTTATGGAGAAGGCGGCTTTACTACTGATAAGGAAAGAGCTCTTCTCGAGTCCGGCAAGAAGTATGATGAGATCGTAGCTGTAGGACCTGCAATCATGATGAAGTTCGTCTGCGAGATTGCTGAGGAATTCGGAGTACCTTCCGTTGCGTCACTGGCTACTTACATGATCGACGGAACTGGAATGTGCGGTGGATGTCGTGCTATCATCGACGGCGAGAGTAAGTTCGTATGCGTTGACGGACCGGACTTCGACGGCGCTAAGATCGACTGGGATCTCCTCATTAAGAGAGGTAAAACTTTTGCCAAGGAAGAAGCGCGTGACAGAGAGCACGTATGCAAAATAACAGGAGGTGTACGTAGTAATGGCTAATATGAGAAATGATAAAAACCCAATGCCTGAACAGGAAGCCAATGTACGTAACAAAAACTTTGAAGAAGTAGCTCTTGGATATACTGAAGAAATGGCACTGGACGAAGCTGCAAGATGTCTCAATTGTAAAAACAGACCTTGCGTAAGCGGATGTCCTGTAAACGTTAAAATCCCTGATTTTATCGCGAAGGTTGTTGAAAAGGATTACGAGGGTGCGTATGAAGTTATCACTTCAACGAACTCCCTTCCTGCTGTCTGCGGACGTGTATGTCCTCAGGAGAACCAGTGCGAGAGCAAGTGCGTAAGAGGTATCAAGGGAGAACCTGTTGGTATCGGACGTCTTGAGAGATTTGTCGCTGACTGGCATAATACTAATAAAGCAGATGAAAAGATTGACCCGGTTCCAAGCAATGGTCATAAGGTTGCGATCGTAGGCGGCGGCCCTGCTGGCCTGACTGCAGCAGGAGACCTTGTAAACAAGGGTTATGATGTAACTGTATTTGAGAGTCTCCATAAGGTTGGCGGAGTACTGGTTTATGGTATCCCACAGTTCCGTCTCCCTAAGGAAATCGTACAGGTAGAAGTTGATAAGCTGGAAGCAAAGGGCGTTAAGTTCATCACTGACGCGATCATTGGTAAGGCAATCACTATCGATGAGCTCATGGATGAAGAAGGATTCGAAGCAGTATTCGTAGGATCCGGCGCAGGTCTTCCTATGTTCATGGGTATCCCTGGCGAGAACTTTGTCGGCGTAGTATCCGCTAACGAATACCTCACCAGAATCAACCTGATGAAGGCTTATCGCGATGATTATGATACACCGATCGCTCGTCCGGCAAGAGTTGCCATCGTTGGTGCAGGAAACGTAGCAATGGACGCTTCCAGATGTGCTAAGAGAATGGGCGCCGAAGTAGATCTGTTCTATCGTCGTTCAGTAGAAGAAGTACCGGCAAGAAAAGAAGAGTTCGAGCATGCTCAGGAAGAAGGCGTAAACTTCAACTTCCTCTGCAACCCGATCGAGATCCTTGGTGACGAAGACGGTAACGTATGCGGAATCAAGTGCATCAGAATGGAACTTGGTGAGCCGGATGCTTCCGGAAGAAGAAAACCGGTTAAGGTTGAGGGTTCAGAGTTTGTAACTGATGTTGACTATGTAATCATGTCCCTCGGAACAAAGGTTAACACGCTCGTCAGAACTACGACTCCGGGAATCGACCCGACTGAAAAGGGTGGAATCGCAATCAATGACGATACTGGTATGACAAGCCGTCCTGGCGTATTCGCAGGCGGAGATGCTGTAACAGGTGCTGCTACAGTAATCAAGGCTATGGGAGCTGGTAAGGTAGCTGCTGCAGGAATCGACGAATACATCCAGAATAAATAATCAGAGATGAAACGGAATTCCGGGCAGAATGATGTCTGAAACCTGAATAGCATAATCTCGGGGCTGTTGCATTTATGATTTACATCATAAGGCAGAAGCCCCGGTTTTATTTTTTTGTTTTCGGCTTACAGCAGATCTTTTTTTGGCGGGATCGTTGTTTCTCAGTTCCCCCGTTTTCTTAATTATGATTATATAGATCCCCGAGTTTGCTGTGGCGTTTAACGATCGTTAAAAATGACTTCGATAAAACTGCAATAGGGGTAATTATTTGCACATATTTTAGGATACTGGATAAAAATAGGGGTAATGTTTGTATATTTATGTACTTTACATATATAGAGTTGACAAAACTATCAATAAATAACACTATAGTAGTGTAGGTTTTTTGTTCAGATAATGAGAAGGTTCGGCGAACGGATCGAAAGACGCGGGATCGTAGACCGACCGATAAAGTGGCTCGTTTACTTCACGTAAATTTATAGAAGGATGTGGATTTGTAGTGAAGTACAGTCTTTATTTGGTTAGTTTTAGGAGGCCAATAATGGAAATTGAAAAGCTAAAACTGAAGTTTCCGTTCATTGACAGAATGATTAATGACGAAGAGATTTTCTGGTTCAACGATAGAAAAGATGAAGAAATCGAGCTGCCGGTCGATCCGGAGGATACCGACATCGCGGAACAGCGGCTGTTTCGTTTTGCATCGTATATTTCAAAGATTTTTCCTGAGACGGATGAAATGGGCGGAATCATAGAGTCGCCGCTCGTGGAGATCAGTTCGATGAAGGAGGCTTTGGAAAAAGAACACGGAGTCAGAATACCGGGCAGGCTGTTTTTAAAGTGTGACAGTCATATGCCGGTGTCGGGATCGGTCAAAGCCCGCGGAGGGATTTATGAAGTGCTGAAATTTGCCGAAGAAGTGGCAATGGATCACGGTATGCTGAAGGTAACGGACAGCTATGATATTTTGACGGAGGAACGTTTTAAGAAGTTGTTCGGTGAATATAAAATTGTTGTCGGTTCGACAGGAAATCTGGGGCTGAGTATCGGTCTGATGGGTGCGGTGCTGGGCTTTCGGGTTATCGTCCATATGTCTTCCGATGCGCGCCAGTGGAAGAAGGATCTGCTGCGGCAGAAGGGAGTCACAGTTGTGGAGCACAGCGGAGATTATCAGATGGCGGTAGCAGAAGGCCGGAAGAGCGCGGAAGCGGACAATTATTGTCATTTTGTCGATGATGAGAATTCAATGGATCTTCTGCTCGGGTATTCAGTCGCGGGAAGAAGGATCGCAGAGCAGTTCCGCAGACAGCAAATCAAGGTGGACGAAGATCATCCTTTGTTTGTGTATCTGCCTTGCGGAGTCGGCGGGGCGCCGTCCGGCATCGCGTTCGGAATGATCAACGAGTTTGGAAAACATACGCATTGTTTTTTTGCGGAACCGACACATGCGCCGGCTATGACGCTCGGGCTGATGACCGGCCTGCGCAGCGGAATTTCCGCGGCTGATGTCGGAATCGACCCGAAGACGATTGCGGATGGTCTTGCGGTCGCGCGACCGTCGGAATCGGCGGCGCGGGTTCTGCAGATGTATTCAGACGGGGGTTATACATTAAACGACAATACAATGCTGAAATATCTGCGTCTGCTTTATGACTCGGAGGGTATATTTATTGAACCATCTGCATGCGCCGCGTTCGGCGGGCTGCCGAAGATCGTGACGGAAGAGGCGTATCTGATAAAGAATAGCATGAAGAATAAAATGGAAAATGTGACACACATCATCTGGGCTACCGGAGGCAGCATGGTGCCTCCGGAAGAAAAGGATGCCTGTTACAAACTGTCACTGTAATTCATGAGTCTCCGCAGAAATCCGTTTTTGCGGGACTTTTTATTTTTTGCTGATTTTTCAGATCCGGGAGACTCCGGAGATTCTTCATTTTTTGAGATAATGTCGTCATAATACAGAATTTTACACTGCAGCGGTTCATTTTTTTCAGCGACCAGGAGCGCGCAGGAACCGTTTATACTGCCGTCGCGCGGGTATGTTAAACTGCCCGGATTCAAAACGGTGATT
Source organism: uncultured Eubacteriales bacterium (assembly GCA_900318155.1). Classification (GTDB taxonomy): domain Bacteria; phylum Bacillota; class Clostridia; order Peptostreptococcales; family Anaerovoracaceae; genus Aminicella. The sequence continues at coordinate 8,059 of ONJN01000029.1, read as the reverse complement.
CCGTTGGCGACCTCGACCGCCGGCATGTGCGTGTGTCCGTAGCAGACGGCGACGCAGTTGTATTGTTCGGCGAGATAGAACAGTCCGGAACGGGTGAAACCCACATTCTGCATATGGCCGTGTACGATCAGGATCTGCCCGGAAGGCGTATGGGTGATCTGAAAACTGTTTCTATAGCAGTTATCACAGTTCCCCTCGACGCCGATAACAGCTGTGCCGAGTTCATCCGCGAGATTATCCGCGTCTTCCTTGTGATCACCGCAATGTATAATGAAAGAAACAGGCTGATCCTTTGAAAGGATTCTGTAGATTTCGGCGGCTTTTTCGATTCTGCCGTGTGTGTCACTGATAACGAGAATATTCATATGATTTGTTTATTTCCTTCCTGAATGACTGTGTGGTAAAGGCAAAGTGCGGCGCCTGCCGTGTTTAATGGTACTATTATACATTGTCCATGTGACAAAATAAAGTAACGATAGTAAAGAAATTCGTTTTGTGATATTATAAAATCCGGAAAAAGCCGGAGCGTTGGAAGCGTAACGGATTTGATTCCGGTGTATTAATTGTGGGAAAGAAAGGATGTTTTCTGATGGAACGACTGATAAATGTAGATATGAAAGAGTACACCTCATTCAGAGCGGGGGGCAAAGCGGATCTGATGCTGATTCCGGAAACTGCGGAGGAGCTGAAGCACGCGCTTCGGGAAACGGCTGAAAGCGGGACAGATTTTGTTTTACTGGGAAACGGCTCCAATACGCTGGTTAGGGATGAGGGCTTTCATGGAACAATCATCCATCTTGGCACCGGTTTTTCCGCGGTTGAAAAGAAAGGGAACCGGTTGAGGTGCGGTGCTGCGGCTTTGATGTCTGCGGTCGCGGATGCCGCGATGAAATACGGATTGAGTGGGTTTGAGAATATTTCCGGCATTCCGGGAAGCATTGGCGGCGCGGTATTTATGGACGCGGGTGCATACGGAACAGAGATCCGTGACGTGATCGTCAGTGCGGAAGTTGTCCGACGGGACGGAAGCGATATTTATACGGTTACGGTGGACGACATGGATCTATCGTACAGACACAGCCAGTTTCAGGAAACCGGGGATGTCGTGATCTCGATCGAGATCGAGCTGGAACCGGCGGATCCTCAGGAGATTTCAAAGAAAATGAAAGAAATGACGGAAAAGCGGAACAGCAGGCAGCCGCTTCAGTATCCGAGTGCGGGGAGCTTTTTTAAGCGGCCGGAAGGATATTTCGCGGGTAAACTGATTCAGGACGCTGGCCTGAAGGGCGTGACGATCGGCGGCGCGCAGGTTTCGGAGCAGCACGCCGGTTTTATTATAAACCGCGGCGGCGCGACGGCGTCGGACATCATTGACCTGATGCATCTCGTGCAGAATGCGGTTTACGATCAGTTCGGCGTGAAACTGGAGCCGGAGGTGCGGATCATCGGCGGATGAAGAGACCGGTGTCCGTCAGGTTTGGCGGCTGACGGGCAGGCGGGCTGAAAGAAACGATGCCTGAAAGAGCCGGAGATAAAAGGTCCGGCATATGAAGGGATCGGTGCCTGAAGGGTTCTGCGGCCTGCGCGCAGTCAGATGGAACAGAAAGAAAAGGGGTAATGCTTTGACGGATTTCAGCAAAGAATACAGAATGAAATATGATTTTCACACGCATACGGTGTATTCGCACGGATTTCCGATACCGCACGGCAAGGGGACCGTTGAAAGCAATGTTGCGGCGGCCGAGAAAGCGGGACTCGAGGCGATCGCGATCGCGGATCATGGGTTCGGACATATGTTTTATGGAATCAGGCGCGGACTGGTGGCTTCTGAACGGGCTGAAATCGAAGCCGCACAGGCGGCACATCCGTCGGTGCGTGTCTACATGAGCGTGGAGGCCAACATCATTGAGATCGGTGACAACCTGGACCTTACGCATGAAGAAGCCGGGCAGTTCGACTTTCTGATCGCCGGCTTTCACTATGGGGCGTGGAACTGCCATGGCGTGAGCAACTGGCTCTGCGACAAACATATCACGACGCCGCGGCTCAGGGAACGCCTCAGGGACCGAAATACGGCGATGATTATCGGCGCTCTGCGCAATTATGATATAAAGATTCTGACGCATCCGGGCGATAAATGTCCGGTTGACATGGCGGCTATCGCGAAAGTGTGCGCGGAAACGGATACATTAATGGAACTTAACATGTCGCATCTTCATCTGACCGTTGAAGAACTGAAGATCGCGGCAAAGGAAGACGTCCGCTTCATCATCGGAAGCGACGCGCATACGTCTGACCGTGTCGGCGATTATGTGAACGGGCTTGAGCGCGCCGAAGCCGCGGGCGTAGATTTTCAGAGGATTGTTAACATCGAGAAAAGATAGAGATTTTCAGGCAGGTATTTTATGGGAAATGATAATAAATTAAAGGCAGTGATCATCACGGGCATGTCCGGTGCCGGAAAAACGCACGCGGCGGACTGGTTTGAAGACCATGGTTATTACTGTATCGACAATATGCCGCCTTCGCTGATAAAAAACTTTGTCGAGCTGGTTTCCAATCCGGGCAACGAACAGACAAAGGCAGCCTTTGTTGTTGATATCCGCAGTGAAGAGTTTTTTCTTGACCTGAATGGAACGCTTGAGTATCTGGACAACGACGCGGAAATCGAATACATTATTCTGTTCATGGAAGCGTCGGACGCCACACTCATGCGGCGATTCAATGAGACCCGGCGCATGCATCCGCTTGCGGACGGCGCAGCGTCCAGGGAAGTCATCAGCCGGGAACGGGCAATGCTGTCAGACATCCGTAAGCGCGCGGATTATATCATCGATACAACAAATCTTAAAGTTTCGCAGTTTAATGCCGAGATGAGCAATATTTTTGAGGGCAAAAAGGACCGCAGGCGCCAGTTCGCGATAAACATCATGTCATTCGGGTATAAATACGGGTTGCCGAACGAGTCGGACGTCATTCTCGATATGCGTTTTATTCCGAATCCGTTTTACGTAAAGAGCCTGCGCAAACTCACCGGCAACAATAAAAAAGTGAGTTCATATATTATGCGCCATGATGTTTCAAAAAACTTTGTCAATCAGATCTGTGAAATGATTAACCGCCTGGTTCCGAGTTTTCTAAAGGAAGGAAAAAATCATCTGAATATTTCCTTCGGCTGCACCGGCGGCCAGCACCGCTCGGTGGCGATTGCCAACCAGGTATACCAGCAGCTGCGGGAGGACGGGTACCGACTGACGTTGAATCACAGGGAACTGTAGGGAGAGAGTATGTCTTTTTCATCTGATACAAAAAACGAACTTTCAAGGACGACGCCGCAGAAGAAGGCGGAACAGCTGGCTGAAATAGCCGGCTTTTTAAGAGTTTCGGGAAGTATCCGGCTCGCCGGGAGCGGCCGGTTCCGGCTCATCATAAAGACGGACAATTCTGCGGTGGCACGCCATTACAAGAAACTGATCCAGGACTATTTCAGTATTGAGACGGGACTTGAGGTGGAAAGCGGCGGGACGCTTCGGAAAGGTTACGTTTATGCTTTGTCGGTCGGGCCGGAGATGCGCAGCGAGTCGATTCTCAGGGAAACCGGTATTTTGCTGGTCAGGGAAGGAAATAATTACATCAGCGACGGGATTTATCCGGGAATTCTGCGGACAAAAGGCTGCCGCAAGGCTTATCTGCGCGGCCTGTTCATGGGAATCGGTACGGTCAGCAGTCCGGACAAAGGATATCAGCTGGAATTTGTCTGTAATACGGAGGTTCTGGCGAATGATCTGCGGAAGCTGATTCATACTTTTGACGATCTCTCCGTCAAGATCACGGAGAGAAAAGGAAAATTTGTTGTTTATATGCGGAAGGCGGAATATATCAGTGACACGCTGGCAATCATGGGAGCGCATTCGCAGGTTTTGAAGTACGAGGATGTGCGGATGCGAAAGGAACTGATGAACCGGACGATGCGGATTACCAACTGCGATACCGCGAACATGGATCGGACGCTGGAGGCTTCGTACCGGCAGATGGAGGCGATTCGTCGATTGAAATCCGCGGGCAGGTTCGGGAGGCTGCCCGCGAAGGTGCAGGAGCTGGCGGAGATGCGGCTGGAGCACCCGGAAGCGAGCCTTGCGCAGCTCGGTGAGATGATGAATCCGCCGCTTAAGAAGTCCGGGGTGAACGGGCGGATGAAGAAGATTATGGACGCGGCGAAGGATCTGGTTGACTGAACCGGGAATGTTTGTGCGTCCGGAGAAGTAGATGACTGCGCCGGGAAAGTAGGCGAGCCAGCGCCCGGAAAGCGATGCGTGGCGCTCGGAAATGGGGAAGCATTATGGAAAAGGGTCAGAAACTCAGACTGAAAATCGAGGATATTACGGAAAACAGTCAGGGCGTCGGCAGGACTGAAGAGGGGATGACGGTTTTTGTGCGCAGGGGGAATGCGCGGGATGACGCGCTTCCGGGTGACACAGTCCTTTGTCATACGACAAAGGTAAAAAAGCGTTTTGCGATTGCGGAGCTGGACGAAGTTCTGGAGAAGTCTCCGTACCGGATTGACGGGGGCCGGACCGGAGAGGGCCGAACCGACGGAGGTCGGGATGACGGGGAGCAGAGCTACGGGGAATTTTGTGAATATTCCGACCGGTGCGGCGGCTGCCCGTACGGAAAGCTGATCTATGGCAAGCAGCTGGAACTCAAGGAACGCGGCGTTCGTGAAGCCCTGAAAAGGATCGGGAATGTCGCGGAACCGGCGCTTGACCCGATTATCGGAATGACCGGTTCGCCTTATAATTACAGGAATAAAGCTGTGATGCCGGTTTCGACCGACCGCGACGGCAATCCGGCCGTCGGTTTTTTCAAAGAGCGTTCGCGAACTGTGGTTGACTGCCGCGCGTGCCGTATTCAGGCGCCGCCGGCGATGGCGGCGGCGGAAGCGCTCCGTCAATTCATGATCTCTGATCATGTGACGGCCTACGACCCCGTGACAAAGAACGGCCTGTTTCGGCACCTCGTTGTGCGTACCGCGTCCGGAACCGGTGAAGTTATGGTGCTGCTCGTAATCAACGGCAAAGGGATTCCGAATGCCGAGAAGCTGATCAGGATGCTGGATGACGCGATTTATGCGCTCCCGCCGGCGGAAAATGGTGTTGAATACAGCCTGGAGAGTGTGTTTATTAATGTGAACCGGCCGGAGAAAGTGGCCGGCGCGGGCAGTGCGGGAAAAGAGCGAAAAGCCGGAAAAGCTGGAAAAGGCAGAAGAGCCGGGAATCGAGGCCGGAACCGGGGCGGTGGAAGCGGAAAGGATGACCGGAGGACTTTGGAAAAAGAGCCTCTTTACGGAAAGAAAACTGAGCTTATCGCCGGTAAGTCAACGATTATTGAAGGCGCAGGCGGAACCGCGCTGGAAATCTCACCGCTTTCTTTTTGTCAGGTCAATACCACGCAGATGGAAGCGCTCTATTATCAGGTTTTTGAATACGCGGGTCTGTCCGAAGGCGATACGGTGCTGGATGTTTACTGCGGGATCGGCAGCATCGGTCTGTTTTTGTCCGGGATCATGGATGACCGGATCCGTGTCATTGGTATCGAATCCGACCACGGCGCGGTGCTCAACGCCAATCGGAATGCCGTGATCAACGGGATCGTCAATGCGCGATATGTCTGCGGACGAGCGGAAGATGTTCTTCCGGAACTCGTCGCGGATAGAAAGAATTCGGTATCGGAGGGTGCAGAGATTATCGAGGCTGTGGAACCTGGAGAACCTGCGGCATCTGAAGAATCTGCAGAAGCGTCGGCTCCGTCGCTGAAAATCGAACTGGGTGACGTCACTGCGGCAATCCTTGATCCGCCGCGCGCGGGATGTGATGAACGCTTGCTCCGGGCTGTTGCCGCAGCGGAACCAGCGCGGATTGTCTATGTATCCTGCGAGCCGCCGACGCTGGCGCGCGATGTAAAACTGCTCCGTGAACTCGGGTATACCTTTGTCAAAGGAACTCCGGTCGACATGTTCCCGCAGACCGGCAGAGTCGAGACGGTTTGCTTATTGTCCAAACTCTCGGAAGCAAAGCATCATATCAGCGTTCAGGTGGATATGGACGAGCTGGATCTGACCAGCGCGGAGAGCAAAGCTACATATGAAGAGATCCAGGAATGGGTGCAGGAGAAGTATGGCTTTCATGTGACGCATCTGAATATCGCTCAAATGAAACGGAAACATGGGATCATCGAGCGGGAGAACTATAACAAACCGAAATCTCCGGATTCTAAACAGCCTGGATGTCCGGAGGAAAAGACCAAGGCGATAGAGGCTGCACTAAAGCATTTTCAGATGATTTGACAAATACTTTCATTGACTAGGCTTTTGAATCAGCAAGGGAGATATAGGACAAATGGATACTGAAAAAGCTATCAAAACATACAGTAAAAATTACCGGACTGTCCTTAAAGAAGGCGGCTTTACTGACATAGAGCAAAAGATGATTGCGTTCGGGTCAAGGCTCCGTGAGATGTATGCCTCCGAGAACTTCAGGAAGCACAACATCTACCCGTACTGATGCCACATACATCTATGCCGTAATGGCAATGTGTCTGGAGATCAAATCCTTCGGTTATAATGATAAAGACACGATCGAGATCGTCAACAAGGGCTTTGAAAAACGCAGGAACTTATTTAAGGGGATCATCACCGTCATCAACCTTCTTCCGAACAGCTTCGATATCGCAAGGAAATGGAACATATCTGACCACGAAAAACGCGTGAAGGACGGCAGCATCACCTACGACTATTTCAATGTCAGCAAGGATAAGGTCGAATATCGCATCTCCAAATGCATGTATATCGAGATGTTTGAGACATACGGCATCAGAGGCCTGTGTAAAATCTTCTGTATGACGGATGAGTTCGCGTATGCAAGCCTTCCAAAGCATGTACAGTTTATCCGGCACTCTGATCTGTCAGACGGACCGGCCTGCTATGATGAAGTAATAAGAAAAGTATAATCGACAGAAGATGTTATCTGACATAATCAGAACCCCAAATCTCTTTTTTACAGGAAACAGCGAATGAAAGACGGAGTTATTATAAAAGCCATGTGGCTGCTTCTGGGAGGTGCGGCGAAAGTATCACTTCCCGTTCTCAGTGTAAGCGATCCTACCTCTTGATTTATTCCGGGAATGAATATAATATAGAATCAGGTTAGATGCTACTAACCGCTATTGACCGCCTCTTCAGAGAGGATTGTTGTTTGGAAAATGAGGTGCAAAATTGAAAGGATACCTGTCAGTTCAGGAAACCGCAAGCAAATGGGGCGTTTCCGTCCGGTGGGTCAATCAGTATATTCTGGCTGGCCGTATTCCCGGCTGTGAGCGTTTCGGCCATGCCTGGGCGATTCCGGAAGATGCCGTGAAGCCCGATCGATTGCCTCCGGGAACGAAAGCAAAACACAGTACTGCGGACAGAGAGTCCGAAGGAAAAGTTTGATTCTCTTTTTTTGCACAATGGTTAGCCAAGGATAACGGTCGTAAGGGGTGTTTTATATGTTTATCAATGAATACGGAAACAGGAACGATCCGACTGTTATCCTGCTTGCCCCGATGATGATATCCGGATCGGACCTGTACAGTCAGATGAGTCCGTTCTTGCAGGACTCTTACACTACTATCCTGAAGTAGCGAGTGTGTATCCTCTTAAGAAGTATGGCTATAACATTAAAAGCCAGCTGCTGAAGCTTCTCGTCATATTCCCGGCGGTATCCGCTCTTGCCGCGTGGATCTGCACACTGCGGTAGGAAGGCGTTCGAATTGGAGGCGGATCTATGAAAGTCTATGAATGCAGGATACCGGGAATTCAAAGAAGACGATCCCCGTTTATAAGCCTGAGGCAGAACTTGTGATTCGCCCAGGATTCCGGCACTGCGGCTATATGGCAGCGCACCGAAGGAATATGCGGAAGAGATAGAGGCGTTCATCAGGAGGCAATAGGATGTTTTGGGACAATGTGGCCGGTGTATATGACGTATTCGTCAATGTCATTAACAGGAAAACTCATAAGAAG
>ONJN01000033.1 GCA_900318155.1 uncultured Eubacteriales bacterium | reverse complement strand
CCTTTTTTTTCTTCCAGATCTTTCTGCAGGACCGGCAGCATGGCGTAACCGCCTCCAAAGTTGATACAGCCGATTCGTAAAAAACAAATGTATAACTCTAATAAAACTTTCATCACAGCCTCCATATATTTTTCTCTTGTCTCTGTAATAATAATGTAGCATAATTCAAAGTAAATAATATGTTTTATCGAAAATCTTTTTCGGGAAACGGAAAGCGAGGATCCGATGCCTACGATCAGACAGACCAGTGGCAGGATAAAGGCGGATGACACGAACAGTGTGACCGGTATTATTGCCGCAATGGAAAGTGAAATTGCTGACATCCGGAATTGTATGATTATCGATTCGGCTGAGGAAGCAGCCGGCATGCGATTCGAACGCGGTACGATCGGTGAAAGACCGGTCATTGCCGCAATGAGTGGGATCGGAAAGGTGAACGCGGGGGTCTGCGCGCAGATCATGATCAGCAGGTTCGGAGTTTCACGGATTATTAATCTGGGCGTCGCGGGAAGTCTCACAAAAGAACTCGTGATCGGGGATTTTGTTGTTTCCACAGATGTTGTACAGCACGATTTTGATGTGACTGCCGCAGGGAGCCGGCCGGGAGAGATTCCTCTGATTAATAAAATCAGTTTTTCGGCGGACAAAACGCTCAGAGCCGCGGCTGTGGCCGCGATCCGATCAGCTGTACCTGAATGCGTTGTTCAGGAAGGCCGCGTATGCACCGGGGATCAGTTTATTACAAGCCGGGAAAGGGTAAAAGTAATAACAGAGCGGTTCGGAGGACTTTGCTGCGAGATGGAAGGCGGCGCAATCGCGCAGGTTTGTTATTTGAACAGGATTCCCTTTGTCATCATTCGGACGATCTCTGACAGCAGTGACGGAATGTTAAATAAAAAAGTGCAGGCTGAAGTCACAAAAAAATGTGCGAAAGCGGTCCGGACAATGATTGCAGGAATGTGAAGCAGACAGAAAAACCAGCAAAAAAGGAGGTTTAATCATGGATAAATCAAAAGTATATTTTACCGATTTCAGGACGCAGATCGGCGTCAGCCTTACGGTAAAACTTCAGAGACTGATGCGCAAAGCAGGGATCGAAGAAATCGACATGGAAAGAAAGTTTGTCGCTATTAAAATGCATTTCGGCGAAATGGGAAATCTTGCATATCTTCGTCCGAATTATGCCAGAGCCGTTGCTGAAATCGTCAAAGAGGCCGGCGGTTTTCCGTTTCTGACGGATTGCAACACGCTTTATCCGGGCAGCAGAAAGCATGCGCTCGAGCATCTGGACTGCGCGAACATCAATGGGTTCAATCCGATCACTACGGGCTGTCAGATCCTGATTGCGGACGGACTCCGCGGAACTGATGACATCGCGGTTCCGGTTCATAACGGTGAGTATTGTAAAGAGGCGTTCATCGGTCATGCCATTATGGACGCGGATATCGTTATTTCTCTGACCCATTTTAAAGGTCATGAACAGGCCGGCTTCGGCGGAACGATCAAGAACATCGGAATGGGCAGCGGCTCACGTGCCGGCAAGATGCAGCAGCATAACAGCGGTCATCCGCAGGTGATTGAGAGAAAGTGCCGGGGCTGTCAGCGCTGTGCAAAGGAATGCGGCTCGGACGCAATCGTTTATGTTGATCAGACGGACGCAGAGGGTAAAACGATCCGCAAGGCTCAGATTATCAATGACCTCTGTAAGGGCTGCGGACGATGTATCGGTGCCTGCGCGTTTAACGCGATCGTGAATAAAAACTGGGACGCGCCGCAAATGCTCGGCCGGAGAATGGCGGAGTATACACAGGCTGTCTGTTACGGACGTCCGTGTTTCCATGTCAGTCTGATTACTGATGTTTCTCCGAATTGTGACTGTCACGGAGAGAATGACGCGCCGATCCTTCCGGATATCGGTATGCTCGCGTCATTCGACCCGGTTGCGCTCGATCAGGCGTGCGTGGATCTCTGTGAGAAGGAGACACCGTTCAGAAACAGTCAGCTCGGCGAAAATATGGCAGATCCGCATTTTCATGATTATCACGATGTCTGGACCAACACCAATCCGAACGTCGCATGGAAAGAAACACTTGAACATGCTGAAAAGATCGGCCTCGGCACGAGAGATTATGAGTTGATTATCATGAAATAACGTTAAGAATGGAGGATGCAAATGAAACGGAAAAGAGAGATTTTCATCCTTTTGATGGCGGCGGCACTGGTTCTGGCCATGTGCTGCCTCGCGGGATGCGGCCAGAAGAAAGACGCACCGGCGCCAAAAAAGGCTTCCGACAATAAAACACAAACCACTCAGTCAAAAGATACCGATCAGAAGACACAGAACACCGGGACAAAGGATTCCGATAAAAAGGCACAGAACACCGGGACAAAGGATTCTGGTTCTACCGACGGCAGTTCGGACAGCAAAAGTAATATTTACGCGAAGTATGACGGCTACACTTATTACCTTGATAACGGAGACGTTAAATACCGTCTGGCCACAAAAGACGGATTCCGCATGCATTGCTTCTTCCAGTCCGATTCTCCGGAATACACTGAAGTGGTGTATACGATGGATCTCGACTCTGCTGTAAAGAATGGCAACATACTGACTATAAAAAAGATCCGGGACGGAAACGGAAAAGACATTTCCGATACGTTTAAGAAGCTGACTTATACTTTTGAAGACAAAAAAGTCAGAATGAAGGTTGAGCGCGACGAATCCAAACTGGCCGGCGGCAGCGGCGATAACATCCTCAGTGGCGAGTATGCGTTTATCGCACCATCTGAAAAATCCCCGAAGAAAAAAACTTCGGACGCCGGTTCGGGATCGTCCGACGCAAAGACAAAATACACTGCCGGAGAGCTGGGAAAACTGGCACAGAAGTATTATAAGAAAAAGAATGACTATTATCCGCCGGAAGCTGATGTCACAAAAAACAATGACGGCACGTTTACAATCCACCTGTACGAAAAAGTGGATAACGGCGACGGGACTTATCATACAGCGACTTCAGCCTGGTACAAGGTTGATGAATTCGGCACCGGAAAAAATGAAATCACAAACGAGACGGTTGATATTACGGAATAATTATCCGCTGACCGTACGTTAGTAAAAATGAAGCAGGCCGAAGAGAACGCCTGTTACAGGTATATTCAGAATCAATATCAGGAGGTTTAATAATGAGAGCTTTTGAAGAGAAGGATTATAAGGTTTTTGATCTGTTTAACAAACAGTGGGCACTCGTGACAGCTGGTGACGCGGATGATTATAACACCTGCACGATTTCCTGGGGCAGTCTGGGCACGATCTGGGGTGATGCCGGCCAGGGAAGGCCGATCGCTACAGTCTATGTAAACCCTGACCGATATACGTGGGAGTATCTGAAAAAGAACGACACTTTTACCATTAGTTTTCTGCCGGAAGGAAGCCAGGATACATACCTTTACCTTGGTTCTCATTCAGGCCGCGACGAGGACAAGGTTAAAGCGGCCGGTCTGACGCCAAAGCCGGTTGCGGGCAGCATGACATTTGAAGAGTCCAGACTGACTTTTATCTGTAAAAAACTCTATCAGGGTCCGTTTGAGAGAGAAGGCCTTGCCGAAGAAATCAGCGGCGGACTTTACGCGAACTGGCAGCCGCACTGGTTGTTTGTCGGTGAGATCCTGTCGGTCGAGGAATAAGCATATGCTGACAGATGAAAAGATCAGGATTTCCGACCGGGAAGCCGAGCTTGTGAGAAAATATGACATATGTTCGTCGCTGATAATCCCGTTGATGCTCGGCGGCCTTGCGGTCGCGGTCATTCTTGTCGTGGTCGATCTGGTCGGAAAACTGTTTTTCGGCGGCAGGATCCCTTCTTTAATTTTCTGCGTCTGGCTGGTGACAGCTGTGGTACTGCTGGCTGTTTCCTTTGTCGCGTCAAAGGTCTGTGCGTCCGGCATGAAAAATAACGCGGACTGGTTCACAGTATGTGAAAAAGCGGACGTGGTGCTGGCCCAGCGTGGGAGCCTGATCCGCGGCGCGGGGTTCCTCACAGATAAGGAAGCTGTGAATCCGTCCGGAAGGGTATTTGTCGGCCGTTCGCCTTACAGGCGGCTCAGGGCGCAGGCAGGTCTTTATAAAACGCAGATCCGGCTCGTGGCGAGAGCCTTTGACATAAAAACGCCCGGAAGGTTAATCGCGGGCTCGGTTGCCGGGCTTGCAGCTGCCGCGGCGCTGGTGATCTCGATTGCCAGTGTCGTGGCGGCTGGGTAAAGAAGATGGCGTAAAAAGTGTTTCAGAACACGCACCGGTTTCGGGAGGTTTGTTTATGAATGAAGAAAGAATGAATACTGTGAAAAAGGGAAGCGGCGCGGTGCTGGCGGCTGCGATGATCACATCCTTCATCACTCCGTTTATGGGCAGCGCGCTCAATCTGTCAGTGCCCGCGCTGGAGATGGAATTCCATGTGAACGCGGCAACTGTCAGCTGGGTCATCACGGCGTATACGATGGCAGTTGCAGCAATGAGTCTTCCGTTCGGAAAGATCGCGGATGTCAGGGGCAGGCGGCGGGTGTTTCTGCTCGGGATCGCCGGCTTCGGGCTTCTGTGTCTGGCGAGTGTTTTTTCAGTCAGCTTCGGGATGTTAATAACTTTCCGGGCACTTCAGGGAGTTTTTGCTTCGATGATCTTCGCGACAAACAATGCGATCCTGATCAGTTCCTATCCTCATTCGATGCAGGGGCGGGTTCTCGGCTTTTCGATCGGGGCCACGTATGTCGGGCTCATGGCCGGTCCGGTCCTGGGCGGTATCCTGAACAGTAAATTCGGCTGGCGTTCGATCTTTGTCCTTATGACGCTGATCGCGGCTGTAACGCTCGCGGTCGGGATTCGGTTTATTCCCCGTGATCAGCAGCTTCCTGATACCGGTAATGAGAAGCGGGATGTCAAAGGAACGGTGCTCTACGCGGCCGCGATTCTTCTCAGCCTGTACGGGATGACCGATCTGACGGTATCCGGTCGGGCAAAGATTTTCTTTGTCGTCGGACTGGCGCTGATTGCGCTGTTCTTTGTCGTCGAGAGCCGAACGGAAAATCCGATGATGAAGGTGACTTTGTTCACCGAAAGCCGCGCGTTCACATTTTCCAATCTGGCGGCTCTGCTCAATTACGGTGCGACATTTGCCATCAGTTACATCCTCAGCCTTTACCTGCAGCTGGTCAAAGGTTTTTCTTCAGACAAAGCGGGACTGATCCTGATCGCGATGCCGCTCATCATGGCAGTTTTTTCACCGGTCATGGGCAATCTTTCAGACCGGATCAGGCCGGCTCTTCTGGCAAGCGTCGGGATGGGGCTCTGTGCGGCCGCCTTGCTTCTGTTCTCACGGATAGACGCCGGAACACCGCTTTCTTACACAATAATCGTGCTGATTATTGCGGGGCTTGGCTTTGCAATGTTCTCATCACCGAATAACAATGCTATCATGAACTGCGTGGAAAAAAAGGATTTCAGCGTTGCCAATTCAATTATCGCGACGATGCGGACATACGGACAGTCGTCCGGAATGGCTTTGTTTAATATCGTGACGGGGATTGTCCTGGGGAAAAGCACGCTGGAAGCCGCGCCTGCCGGTCAGATCGTAAAGACTATGCACCTTGCTTTTATCGTATTCATGGTGGTCTGCGTGATCGGACTTGTTTTCTCACTGGCACGGGATAAAGAACAGAAAGGATAAAAAATGAACAGGGATAGAATCATTGTCAGAACCAGCATTATCGGCATTGCCGCGAACGTACTGCTGGCCGCGTTCAAAGCTGTCATTGGAACGATTACCAATTCGATCGCCATCACGCTGGACGCTGTTAATAACCTGAGCGACGCACTCAGTTCCGTCATCACTATTATCGGGACAAAGCTTGCCGGAAAAGCACCGGATAAAAAGCATCCGATGGGCTACGGTCGCATTGAATACATGAGCGCCATGATTATCGCGCTGATCGTACTTTATGCGGGAATCACTTCATTTATCGAGTCCGTGAAAAAAATCATTAACCCGGAAACACCGAATTATGCCATGGTTCCGCTGATCATCGTCGCGGTCGCGGTCGTGGTCAAAATCATTCTGGGCCGTTACGTAAAATCGGTCGGAGTAAAGGTGAATTCTGATTCTTTAATCAATTCCGGCCAGGACGCGGTGCTTGATTCCGTGATTTCTGCATCAACATTACTTGCCGCAGCGATTTATCTGATTTTTCATATCAGCCTGGAGGCCTGGCTCGGAGCGATTATTTCCGTTGTAATCATTAAATCCGGCATCGATATGCTGCGTGAAACACTCAGCCGGGTGCTCGGTGAACGTGTGGATGTCCGGCTGACAAAAGAGATTAAAAAGGCGATTGCCTCAGTTAATGGAGTAAAGGGCGTCTACGATCTGGTTCTTCACGATTATGGCCCGGACCGTTATCTCGGCTCTGTCCACGTAGAAATTCCGGATTACTGCACGACCGACGAGATCGACAGCCTGACTCGGGAAATCAACGAACTGGTCTACCAGCGCTTCAATATTATCATGACTGCGGTCGGCGTTTATTCTCTGAACACCAAAAACGATGAGGCGGCGCGGATGAGAGAAGAAATCCGCCGGTTTGTAATGAGTAAGGAACACGTCCTGCAGATGCACGGTTTTTATGTTGATTTTGAAAAGAAATATTCTTCTTTTGACGTTGTGATCGACTACGCGGCAGATGACCGGAAGCGCGTCTATTCTGAGATTGCGGACGGCGTGCAGCAGATATGTCCGGATTTTTCATTCCGGATCGCGATGGACGCGGATTATTCAGATTGATAATAGTAATTTAGCAAAAGTATTTAAGAAGCAAAATATGAATAAGATAACGAAGCGAGGATTTGTCCCGGAAGACGCAGCATATTTTGCGCCGGAAGCAATTATAAAAATGAAGAAAGCGGCTCATGAGATTCTGTTTCTGCTGAACCGGGGTTATTCGGTCTCCAAAGTATCGACCTTTGTCGGGAATCATTATTTATTTTCCGAACGGCAGAGAATGGCACTGGTCCGGTCGGTTTCTACGGACAGAGAGACAGCGGCAAGGATAAGGAAACAGATCCGGACGCCGGAACCCGGCGCTGTTCTGAATATTGACGGCTTTAATACGATCATAACGCTGGAAGTTGCTTTCTCCGATTCACCGTTTTTTGAATGCATGGACGGAACGGTGCGTGATATTGCCGGTCTGCGGGGAACCTACAGACTGATCGACAAAACCGATCCGGCTTTATCTGCAATCGGAAGTGTTCTGGAAAAACACAGGATAAAACAGGCAAATTTTTATCTGGACGCGCCGGTTTCCAATTCCGGGAGGCTTGGTCAGCGCATTCGTGAAACGTTTGCATCCGCACCTTTTGATACTGAAGTTTTTGTGATAAATCATGTGGATCAGGTGCTGTGCGGGCTTGATCACGTGGTCACGCACGATTCGGTGATACTGGATCACTGCGGAAGCTGGTACAATCTGGTCCGGGAAGTGCTGGAAGATAAAGGCCTGATGGACCGCGCGATCCGGATCTGGTGAACAGCGGTGAATTAAATGACGGAAGCGTTTTCAGATCTGTTTATAAACAGAATAATCATTGAAATTACAATCTGATAACGATACAATGAAGTCAAACCTTCAGCCTGCGGAGACAGGGGACAGCGGGGAACTGTAAAAGACTGAAAAAACAGAAAAGAAATAGCGGAAAATTCTGAACAGTATATAATAGCAGTATATAAAAAGGAGGTCATGCACGATTTGGAGGAAAAAAGAATCGCGCTGCTGATTGATTCGGATAATATATCGGCAGATTATATTGATATTATACTGGATAAGGTGAACGAGGAAGGAGTAACGACATACCGGCGCATTTACGGCGACTGGACCCGCCCGGAAGCGGCTAAATGGAAAAAAGTGCTTCTGGAAAACTCGATCATCCCGATCCAGCAGTACAACAATACGACAGGGAAGAATTCGACGGACTCAGCCCTGATCATTGACGCAATGGACATCCTTTATACAGGAAAAATCGACGGGTTCTGCATTGTTTCCAGCGACAGCGATTTCACGAGGCTGGCCAGCAGACTTCGTGAAGAGAATAAAATGGTGATCGGCATGGGTGAGGACAAAACGCCGACTTCGCTGATCGCGTCGTACAGTAAATTTTTCAATCTTTCGGCGTTTAAGAAATCAGCAGAGAAAGAAAAAGATAAGACTCCGGCACGTGACCGGCAGAACATCATCGCCCGGAAAACAATTGAACGCCGTGTTCGCGGCATTATCATCGCGAACAACAGCAAGGATAAAGAGACTTCACTTGGAGAGATCGGCAGCAAACTGCAGAACCGCTGGGCTGACTTTGATGTGAGCAATTACAATAAGAATTCTTTGTCGGACCTGATCGCGGAATTTAAGTCGCTCCGGCTTGTAAAGCGGGGAACGCTCGTTACCGTTGAGCTGAAAGATAAATAGGAAGAGGACACAGACAAAATGATACTGATCAAGGAGTTTGAATTTGACGCGGCGCACAATCTGATCAACTATAAAGGAAAATGTGAACGGCTGCACGGACATACCTACAAACTTGTTGTAAAATTAAAAGGAACGCGCGATAAAGAAGATATGATTTACGATTTTACCGATCTGAAGACGCTTGTCAAAGAGCAGATCCTTTCGGAATTTGATCATCAGTATATCAACGATTTTATCGAACAGCCGACCGCAGAGAATATCGCGATCTATATATGGGACAAACTCGAGCCGCTGGTAAAAACAGACAATGCCGGACTCTGGGAAATCGAAGTCTGGGAAACAAAGACGTCCGGAGTCATATACAATGGAAAGGAATAAAGCGGAGCAGCAGCCATGAAGGATGTACAGAATCAGAAGGACAACAGGAATATTTATCTTAATCAGGTCGGGATCCGTAATCTGAAGTTTCCGATTGAGAT
>ONJN01000184.1 GCA_900318155.1 uncultured Eubacteriales bacterium | reverse complement strand
GAGGTAAGGAAAAGATTGAAAAACAGCGATAATTTAACTTGCCGGTAACTTGCCTGAGACGAGTTTGAGGTAAGGAAAAGATTGAAAACTCTCTGTCAATTTATATAGACTGGAACTAATATCTCGGTATTAGCGATATTAGCTATGTACAGTAAAAGAAGGAATAAAGTGGATGAAGTGGTGTTTCTGTGTTTACTATCCGGCGCATTTGCTTATTATAGGTATTCTTCGTGTTTTGATTTATGGAAATATGAATATTTGTCTTTAGGAGTTGCGGGAAAGCAATGTGGGGTTTAGCTATGCGATTGAAGAAAGCGGAAAAAATTGTTTTATTTGGAATACTGAGTTTTATCATGGGCGCTGCGGCGGGCTCGGTTGTGTGGATGCTGCTGCGGATCATGGACAAAGGGATCGAACTGCTTTGGGAAAGGATTCCGGAAATGCTCGGCATTCTTAGTCAGACAGCCGTTGGCGGCGATGCCTGCGGTTCGCTGGTCTATGATATCGGCGTCTGCCTTGCCGGGGGCGTTCTGATCGGTTTATGGCAAAAGAAACACAGCGTTTCGCCGGAGCCGCTGGAAGTGGTCATTGAAAAGATAAAATCTGAAAAAGGTTATCCTTATAACAAAGTTCATATTTTGACGGTGTCTGCGCTGCTGCCTTTAATTTTCGGAGGCGCCGTCGGTCCCGAAGCGGGGCTTGCCGGGGTAGTCGCGGGGCTTTGTACGCTCATTGGCGACCGGCTGAAATATAAAGGCGACGCGGTAAGGAATGCTGCCGGGGCAGGGCTCGCGGCGACGCTGGGCGTTGTATTTGCTGCGCCTTTATTCGGTATTGCGGGAAATCTGGAGGAAAAGGACTGGGGCAGGGGCCGGGCATACGCGCCGGCCGAAGGCCGGGAGCCGATTCTCTCAAAGGGCGGACGTGCTGTGATATATGGCCTGGCTGTCGCGGGCGCGATGCTGACCGTCAAAGGACTGTCTTCTCTCCTTGGCGGTATGAACGGACTGCCGAGGTTCAGCGGGCAGCGTACTCTCAGCTTTACCGGGATGATTCTTCAGTGGAAATGGGGACTTCTGCTGATTGCGGCCGGAATTCTGACCGCGATGCTGTTCATTGTTTTCAATAAACTGACCCGGGCCGTCGGAACCGTGCTGAGCAGGCATGGAATGATCAGCTGCCTGATCGCGGGGCTGCTTCTCGGCATTGTGGGTCATTTCTGCGGGTCGGGCCGGTTTTCCGGAGAAACGCAGATGACCGCGCTGATCAGCAGCTGGCCGGGGTTTGCGGCAGGCACGATTTTGGTTTTCGGTGTCGTAAAACTGCTGATGGTGAATGTCAGCGTCAATCTCGGATGGAAAGGTGGAACGATCTTTCCGATGATTTATTCGGCGGCAGCCGTTGGTTTTGCTGTGGCGGCGCTGATCGGAGCGGCTGCGGGAACCGGGGCGGTAGAAGGGAACTTTGCCGTTGCCGTTGTTTCGGCATCGATGCTCGGGTTTCTTATGAGGAAACCGGTAACGGTCGTTGCTGTGCTGCTGCTTTGTTTTCCGGTTACGTTCCTGCCGGCTTTGATTATTGCGGCGTTTATTTCCGCGATGTTCGGAAAATTTTTATCCCATGAGAAGCAGCCGCCGTCGGAAGATGACTGCAGAAGAGACAGCGGCGGAAGAGATAAAATCGGAAGACGACAAAGGAATGGTTACGGCATGAAGATGACAAAGGAATAAATGACCATGTATAAATACATTATTATCGGCGCCGGCGCCGCGGGGCTGTTTCTGGGAGCGCTGACTTCTGCGGAGGGGAACGGCGTGATTCTGGAAGCCGGCAGCGAACCGGGACGGAAAATTCTGCTGAGCGGGGGCGGGCGCTGTAACTTTACGCATGCGGGCGATATCCGGGATTTTCCGGATCGTTACGGCGCTTCCGGGCGCAAAGTGAGATCGGCATTGTATAAGTTCAATAACAGCGAGGTTCGTCGATTTTTCCGTGCGCACGGGATCGAATCCTATGTAAATGAAGAGGGCCGGGTTTTTCCGAAGTCAGATCGGGCGGCCGATATCCGTGATCTGCTGCTTTCGCTGTGCGGGAAAAACGGCTGGGAAATCCGGACTGATACGCAGATCACACAGATCGGGCAGTGTGAGGGCGGTTATTTTCTGAACGGCGGTGCGGCCGGAAGAATGAGTCGGAATGGCGGCGCGTTTGAAACGGAGAATCTGATCGTTGCGACCGGAAGCGGCGCGTTCAAGGGCTTTGGCGCCGGGCGCGGCATGCAGAACCTTTTGTCCGGGCTGGGGATTCAGACTGTTCCGCTGAAGCCGGCGCTGGTGCCCGTGCGGATCGCAGGATATGCCTTTGCTGGAAATCCTTTTGACGGATTGTCCGGGATTTCTTTATCGGATGTTCATGTGCGGGTCCTGGACGGAAAAACGGGGAAAAAGCCTGCGGAAGGCCGCGGGCCGATGGTTTTTACACACAGCGGACTGAGCGGCCCGGTCATTTTGAACCTGTCCGGGCAAATGGGGTCCGGGACGGTTCTGGAGCTGGCGCTGACACGGGTTGAGATGCCGGACGCGCGCGGGGAGCAGAAAAATCTGCTTCACTTTCTGGAGAATCAGACCGGGCTTCCGCAGCGGGTGCTGGAACGCGTAATCCGAATCGCAGGCGCGGAACCGGGGGAAAAAGCGTCTTCTGTTTCCGGCGGCCGGCTCGCGGCGATTTATAAAATGCTGCGCGGGTTCCGGGTCCGTGTAGAAGATACGCTGGGAATGGACGCGGCCATGGCGGCGTCCGGCGGGGTTTCACTGAAGGCGGTCAGCACCGGCAGCTTTGAAGTCAAAGGGTTCCCGGGTCTTTTTGTCATCGGGGAAGCGCTGGACGTGGTCGGCGAATCCGGCGGCTATAATCTGCAGTTCGCGTTTTCATCCGCCGCGGCGGTATCTCGTGAACTGAAAAAGCGGGCAGAAGCAGTTTGATATAAAAAATTGGGCAAAAAGCCGTGCGTACCCGATGGACGGAGCGGTTTCTGGCAGAGATCTTCAGATTATCTTGAGATTAAAGTAAAGATTCCGGGAAAAGAGGGATTTCTTTTCCCGGAATCTGTTCATTTTAAAGTTCCACTTAAAGTTCCGCAATCGGCGGCCGGTTCCGTGACTCGTGTCCCGCTGTGGCCCCCGGTGGCCGGCCCAGATCCCTGATCTTCGGATCTCGATCTCCGGTCTCCGGCTTCCGTTTCCCGGCCCCCGGCCGCCGTTTTATTGTTCTGAGTCTGAGCCCGAGCCTGGGTCTGAGCCTGGGTCCGAGTCCGAGCCTGAGCCCGAGTCCGAGTCCAAGTCTGAGCCTGGGTCCGAGTCCGAGCCTGAGCCCGAGTCTGTGTCTGTGTCTGACTGCGGCGCGGTTACTTTACTTCCTTTGTCCAGTAATCGGTGCCGTAGATGTCGGTGAAGCTGTAAAGGATCTTCACTTTGCCAGAGCCGACCTTTTCGTTGCTGATAAGGATCTTGTCCGGATTTTTAACAGTCAGTGTGTCTCCGATTCGGGTGTTTTCCTGGTATTTTCCGCGGTAGGTGTAACAGTCGGCGAGGAAGGAGAGCCGGTCGCCTCTTTTAAGCTTTGTCAGCGTTTTCGCGCTGGTTTCGGTTTCTTTGTCGTTATAATCGAAGCTAACTCCGGTAATGCTGCCTCTTTCGTTTTCATTTGTGAAAGAAAGAATCAGATTCGCCTGCTGCCCGTTATACATGACCGGGACGCGGCCGGTGATCTGGTATTTGTCGTCGCCCTGTTCGGTCGTCTGGAGATGGTAGTACGCGACCGGCTGGTGATCGATCGAAAGCCAGGTGCGGTCCGTGTCGGCGATCAGGTTGCCGTCATCGTCAAAGTCGTACAGGTTGTCGGTTCCGAGTTCCACCCAGCCTTTTCCATCGTCATAGTACATGGCTTTGTCTACTCGTTGTATGAGCTTCCACTGGTCTTCATCCATTTTGATGATGCTGCGGCCTTTGTCGTCTTTCTGCCAGGTAAGGTTGCTGGCATCAAAGTGATTATCCTCGAGATATTTGACCGCGTCGTCTTCATCAATTGTATTCTCCGTCAGGAATTTCGTGTTTAAGCTGTTGAGTTCGCCCAGACCGATCTTATTGAAATCGTGAAAACGGCCGGAAAGCATGCTGTGAACCAGGGTCTGCAGAGCCTGTGAACCGAGGCTGCTCTGAGATGACTGTGAGCCGGACGACTGAGATCCGAACAGCGAGGACAAAACGGAGCCGCCTCCGCCGGCAGCACCCTGACCGACGACTTCCTTCTGCGCAAAACGCTGGATGCAGGCGGTATAACTCTCGTCCATGCCGATATCGTTATACGCCTGGGTCACGGAATCGACCTTGTTCAGCTTTTTATACGGGAAGTAGATCGAAAGGCCGTAGGCATTTGTCATGTTTGGTGAAGTTTTATTATATTTCACGGCGCTCAGGAGCGTTTTGGACAGGGATTTGCTCTTTCTGGTGTCCAGGTTGAGCGCGAAATGTACAAGGTCGATCTGGTCGATGCCGGAAGTCCGGGCAAATTCGCGCGCGCCGCTTCTGGCGGTTGAAACGGTCTGATATTCTTTCCCGTTGATCATCGCGCTCGTATCTTCCGCGAATAAATTCAGTGTATCCGGCAGCGTTTTTCCCAGTTCGGCGAGGTCGGTGACTGAAAGTGTCGTCTGCGCGCCGCGTGCCTGGGAGGCGCAGTGTTTGGTGAAATCGTCAGCGATCTGTTTGCCGATTTTTATGGTGTCCAGGGATGTGTTTTTAGACAGCGAGGTCAGCCAGTCTGTGTAATACCAGCCGATGCCGGGTTCGGTCTCTTCGCTCGCGATCATGTAATCGGCGTGTTTGCTAAGCATAAAGCCGGTTTCAGCCGTTGCCATCAGGCAGGCGTCAAAGCCCACAAAGTCGAATTTCACGCCGGCGTTGTTCAGTGCTTTGTTGATTCCGCTCAGGGTCATCGAGCCTGCGCTGCTTTTCTTTTCATCATATCCATAACCGCTGATCGAGCCGCCGCCGTGATCCCAGAAGATGAGGCAGGTGCGGTCCGCACCGTAGTGTTTATTGGTCCATTTGATAAACTTTGTCAGCGTATCCGGATCGGTCATCGCGCCCGTGCCGGCGTTATCTTCCAGCCTCATCATTTTACCGTCCTGGATCTGATAAATTTGGTTATGACTGCTGCTGATGACATTGTTCTGCCATTTTCTGCAGCCTCCGGTGTAGATGATCAGATTGATTTTTTTTGATACGGATGCTTTCAGCATTTCCTGAAGATCCGCAGTCGCGGCGCCGGATCTGGATTCAAGGTCAGTACCGCACATGTAGACCATGATCGTAACGGTATCTTTTCCCTTGCCCTTGATTGTTGTGTATTTTGCCCGCGCGTCCGCCGCAACATCGGTATTAAGCTTTCCGGAGTTCGAAGTCTGAACCCATTCGCCGGTTACACCGCTGCCGCTTGTGATTGAACCGATGAGATCCGACGTATCGTCTCCGAGAAGGCTGCCGAACAGGCCGGACGCCGCGCCGCCGCCACCGCCGACGAGTACAATGATGAGCAGTATGATAAGTTTCAGGAAACCGCCGCCTGATGAAGAGCTGCTTCCGAAGCCCCGGCGACCGTCGCCGCCTCCGCCGCCGCTTTCGCCGCTTCCTCCGTCTCCGAAGAAACTGCCGCTTCCGCCGACTTTGCCACCACCGCTTCCGGTGCGGTGTACGCCTTTACTTTCACCGGAGACAAAGGTCTTCCGGGCCCGAGGTCTTTTGTTCTGCTGCATATTATCCATCCTTTCTATGTTAGTTTTCAATCAGGAGCGAAGCTCCCGGCGTCTGTTGACGGCGTCGCTCGCGCCAATCAAGCGAGGTTGGTGGAGCTTTGCTCCTGGTTGAAAAAACCGGAGAAATCAATGCGGCAGACTGCTGCTTGTAATTTCTCCGGCTTGTTCAGTTCTGACCACATAATTAGTATTATACCATAATACTTCCATGCTGTGATGGTAATTGTAAAGGTCAGGATCGATACGGACGGGAGATCGAAGAATTCCTGTATCTTGCGAACACCCACGCGGCAGCTGTGACCGCCAGCAAAAGAATGATGAAATGCATCATTCTGTGCGCAGGGATGCCCGTCGGTACGATCTCTTTCTTGCTGTTCGGTATCGTTATAGTATTTTTAACCTTACCATTTCCATTATCAACTATACTGAGCCATCCGGCGTGACCTTCGCTTTCAATCGTTATGTTCCCGTCTCTGCCGATGGTAAAACAAAGATCTTTGTCGGGCAGTTTATAGTCGGAACCTTCCGGTACCGCTGTCTCTGTCAGATAATAGGTTCCTGCCGCGAGATCCGTAGTGATTTTTGGAATGATTCCTGATTCATGCGTCTCTGAATCTGTAAATGTGACAAGATCCTCATATCCGGACATAGGAAGATAATCCTTCCTTTTATTCCCGAGAGTGTCCGTCACCTGACGATACAGTGCGAAATGGACGCCATCGATCGGTTCTTCCGTGTCCGCGTCTTTTTTGATTGCTTTCAGTTCAGAGGCCCGGTCTTTGATCGTGATGACGGCAGCCATCTTTGGATCGCTTTCGGTGTCCAGTGTATAGTAATTCTCACTGAGGCCGCTGACAGAAACCGTTCCGTTCGTGTTCACCGTGATATTCATGTCCGAAGGAAGAGCCGTGTAGCCTCCTGGTACTTCCGTTTCAGTCAGGGTATAGGTTCCCGGTGACAGGTACGCGATCGTGATCAGTCCGTCACTGTCAGACTCATAATCGGGGGCGGCTACATCATTACCGTTACTGTCTTTCAGTGTAAACACGGTACCTGCCAGATCATTACCGGCCCAGTCTTTTTTATAGAGTTTTATGCCCGGGCGGGAATTGGTCACTTCATCCGTACGGATATTCTCATTTTGACCGGTGGTGCTTCCTACTTTGTAGTTCACTGTATATTCATAACCGTCTTTGTGTGAGCCTCCCACCGGCGTACCGCCTGTAGTCAGCGTACCGTTGTCGCTGATCGGCGTCACGGTGCCCGGATTTGTTACCACACCATCTTCTATAATCGGATGATTGTTGCTGATCATTACTTCTCGTATCTCATAATCCGAAAATCTGTGGCTGGTCGAAGTTCCGTTGTACAGGTCATCAAGGAAGTAATATAATTCTGTATCGGAAGTGGTCAGCGGCCGTACCGTCCCGCCAATAAGCTCCAGATCATTACCGTTATTCAGGTATACAGCGAAATAGATATCGTCATGGCTTTCCATAAAGTCCTTGTCTGTCCAGATTTTTTTGACCGTCAGGCCCCATCCGATCTGGTTCCGGACCTGTATTTCGGGATTGTTGTTCACTTCGATCGTGCCGCTGACCGGATCCCGCTGCTGTGTTTCATGACCCGGATCGACCCGCCTGTATCCATCAGCGTCCCGGCGCGTATAACCTTTCGGGAGCTCTCCATCACGCTCTTCAACTTTCCACTGTGTATCAACGATCAGATCCCTGATTTCTACCGTATGATCCGCGGTAATTTTGGAAATAGAACCGTACATAGATGTTGTAAATACGATTTTTTCCTTTTCGGCACTTGTCAGTGTTGACAGATACGCGGCCAGTGTCGCGTAATCAGTGATACCCAGCGATACAAACTTCTTCTGCGAAGGGACCCACCTGCAGTAATTGCCCTGCTTATCCTTGATATAATAAGAATAATTGTTTGCCAGAGGCAAAGAATCCGGATCGGAGCTTTCATTCCCTAGGTAAAGACGGAACGTGAACATGGTGTCATCGTCAGGATAATGCAGCAGGGTTGTCCCGTCTGAATCATACAGCGTCTTCGTGATGGAAAGCGTACGCATAGCTCCGGGTTTGACATGATTGTCAAAGTCGACCTTCTGTCGATCGTTCATAGTGGCTGCTTCGACCGCGTAGTCTTTTCTGCCGCCGTTTCCTGTCGCGGTTCCTGTCAGCTGCGTGCCATTCGCGCTGACTTTGTCATATACGGAGGGATCAATGCCGCATTCTTTGATATAGTAATCGACGGTATCCTCAGGCAGACTGATTACAGCGGTTTCACCGGGCTTCAGGAAAAATACATTCTGATAGCCTGCAGTCCCCCCCGCGGGCGTGAAGCGGTCTTTATACGTCACGGCCCGGATCGAATCTTTGTATAAAACATTATAGTCATCGCCGGTCTTTTCAGTCAGAAGATGATACTCCGCGTCCTGACTGCTCTTGTAGAAAATCTGATACGGAAACTCAAGCAGATTGTTTTTTGGATTGTCTGTGCCGGAAAGCTTTTTGCTGAG
>ONJN01000126.1 GCA_900318155.1 uncultured Eubacteriales bacterium | reverse complement strand
ATGGCGACAAATGTCAAACAGTCGCTCGGTATCGGTCTGATGGTGGGAACCGGAATCGGTATCCTGGTGAAGAGCATTCTTCCGAAATTCAAAGAAATATTTGGCCCGCTGTTCAAGAAAGATGAAATCAGCGGATCAACTGTTAATCTGCGCTGGGCACCGTTTGCAATGGTCATCCTGGCCGTCGTTTTCACAACGGTCTGCAAAATGGGCGTCATCGCGTCCATCATCACGATCGTCGGTGTCTGGCTGGCCACGGCGATGTCCTGCCAGTGTGTCGGACAGTCCGGCATCAACCCGATGGAAATTTTCGGTATTATTATTCTGATCGCTGCACGCGGCTGTTCCGCTGCAACCGGCGGGCTGGGCGCAGAAGCGGCGATTCTGGTAGCTGCTGTCGTCGCGGTAGCCTGTGGACTGACCGGTGATGTCATGAACGATTTCAAAGCCGGTGATATCCTGGGCACCGATCCGAAGGCGCAGTGGATCGCAGAGGCGATCGGCGCGCTTGTCGGCGGATTCGTTTCAGTCCTTGTACTGATGGTGATCCTCAAAGCCTACGGCGCTTCCGCTTTTGGCGACGCGACACAGTTCCCGGCAGCACAGGCCGCAGCCGTATCCGCTATGGCAAAGGGTATTTCCTGTATGCCGGCCTTCCTGATCGGCCTGGCCGCGGCAATCATACTTTATTGCCTCAACTTCCCGGTCATGACCCTGGGGCTTGGTGTTTACCTTCCGTTTTACATGTCCGCGACCGCATTCATCGGCGGCTTGCTGCGTTTCATTGTTGACAAAGTAAAACCGGGTATGGAAGAAACCGAAGGCACCGGTCAGATCATCGCAGCCGGCGTGCTCGGCGGCGAAGGAGTTGTCGGCGTTGTCATTGCGATTATTATGGCCTGTCAGATAATTTTCTGACAAAAATCTGTTTTATTACAGATATTGTGTTAATACAGATTTACTGATTGTTACGGAATCACCAAAAGTGTTGTACTAATCATTCTGGCTAATGGTCAAGACCATAGAGCGCCGTGAACAAATCAGACATAACATTGTTGATATTTTAATCATAGTGGAAAAGAATGATAAAACAAAAACATTTCGTAATAAGAATAATGCTGCTGGCAGCAGTTCTTTGCTGTGCTTTTTCCGCTTTTGCAGGGTGGCAGGTGTATGCGGAGGACGGCTGGCCGGCAGCCTTTGTCACAAAGAACGACCTTCTGGATGACTATGCAGGTAAGACTGTGATTCTTCAGTCTAATGATGTTCATGGAGCGGTACAGGGATATCAGTATATTGCAGGGCTTCGTGATGAACTAAAAAGGCGGGGCGCAGACGTCATTCTGGTTGACAGCGGCGATTACATCCAGGGGTCCAAGGAGGTAAGCGCGACAAAAGGTTCCAATGCGATCAGAATGATGAACAAAGCTGAATACGATCTTGCGACGCTGGGTAATCACGAATTTGACTTTTCTTATACGACCCTGAAGGAACTTTACCGAAACGCATCCTTTGGTGTAATAAACGATAATATTATGAATTCAGACGGCACCAATGCGTTTGACAGGACCCGTCTTATAGAAGGCGACGTAAATGTTGGCTTTGTCGGAATCACGACTCCTGAAACACAGACAGGAACGAGTCCGTCCAACCTGGAAGGGATAACGTTCCTGAATAATAGGACGGATCCTGCTATATTCAGCAGGGCGAATGAGGATATCACAAACCTGAAAGACAGAGGCGCGGATGTTGTCCTTTGCCTTTCTCATCTCGGCGTTGACGATGCGTCTGCACCATACAGATCCATTGATCTCTGGCAGGCAGCTAAAAACAGCGGTCTTGACTACATCCTGGACGGGCACTCGCACACCGTGATGACAGAAGGCAAAAACGGCGAACCTGTCATGTCGACCGGAACCAAGTTTCAGAATATCGGCATGATTACCATCGATGAAGCGACAGGGGCAATCGATCAGACCGCGAAACCAGCACTTTATAAAATTACAGAGGATTCTTATTCCAACGAAGAAGTGAAGGCGGAATCAGATACCATTGCATCGGAAATCGCCGGAATCTACGGAATAAAAGTGGGATCATCAGAAGTGGTGCTGAACGGAGAGCGGGACGCGCAGAACGCGGCGGCTCATGGATCTGCTTTCACGAACGGTAACCGGGATGGTGAGACCAATCTGGGCGATTTTGCCACGGACGCTATACTCTGGTACGCGCTGAAAGACGAAAAGACTTACGATGTACCGAAAGATCATATCGTGGCAGTGTATAACGGCGGATCGTTCCGGGCGGGAATAGCCAAAGGGGATATCACGCGCGGTGATGTTCTGGAAGTGTTTCCTTTCTCTAACCCGAT
>ONJN01000024.1 GCA_900318155.1 uncultured Eubacteriales bacterium | reverse complement strand
TTTTGCCGGTTCTTTTATTTCAAATTACCAGAAACCATCAAAAAAAATAAAAAATCTATAACTTTCCGCCCGTGCGGATATTTATACGGAGAAATCAGCCCTTCCGACTTGACTACAGTCCAGAAAACGGCTGATTTCTTCTTTTTTTATACATCCCCGCGCATAATCATTTATTTTTGCGTTCATTTCGCGGGAGTTTTTATTTCAAAACCCGGTTTTCAACCGATTTGAAATAAGAAATCGGTCAAAGTCAGTTCCTGCGACAAATAAATATTCATCTATAAAATCCGTCCCTTCATTCAGGACTTCACTTAAAAGCCGTCGGAAAGTATTAATATTCAGAAAAAGCAGAGCAATCGATGAGATAATATCCGTACAAACAAAGAACGCAGTGCATCGGCCAGTCAGCGAAAGGAGGTTCCCAAAGCAGACTGAATAGTCAGTGACAATCAGGCAAAGACCCGTAATGAGTTTGACTGGTTCAGACGGATCAGCTTATGGAAGCCATTGAGGGTTTTGTCCTCTCAGAAGGTTTACATCTGAATGAATCAAAAGAAAGGAGATAATGATAATTTTGCTTTCATAATTATCAGAAAAGGTTAATCTATGGACAAAAAAATTTATTGTAAACAGTGCGGAAAACCAGGTTCTTCAGACAGAAATTTTTGTACCTCCTGCGGCGCGCCACTGGGAATGAATTTCCCGACAGAAGCAGCGCCTCATCAGCACACGGCAAAAAAGCCGGGAATCCGTCTGAATTCAAAAAAGACATTAATAATCCCGCTTATCATCACACTGGTGATCCTGAGCGGCTGCGGCGGTTTGTTCAAAGCTAAACAGAACATAAAGAAACCGCTTCCGTCAAGAGTACACGTCATTAAACATGATTTATCCGAAGGGATTACAGAATGGGAACAGCAGCGCACTTATGATAAAGACGGGGTAGTAAAAGCAATTGTAATCACAACGGATGATAATAAAACAAAATGGAACATCACCAGAAAAGAGAATAACGGAAATTATGAGTTAACAGGTAAAATTAAAACAGTAAAATAAAACATTGTAAATTCCGCCGGGAACGGGTGTTCTTTAAAAAGCATCTATACAGTATTATCAGCTATCACATCAGGTTTTTTACACGGGGGTGCATTGAATTGAAAATCAGTAAATCAGCCGGATCGCTGCCGGCCATGATAGTTGCTCTGATCCTGGCGTCGGCTTTCACAGTACCGGCCTCGGCGGCGGCCAAAGTGCCGGCTAAGGTAACCGGAGTCAAAGCTGTAAAACCAATAACGGATACTATGATCTCTATTTCATGGAAAAAAGCAAAGAACGCCAAACAATACCAGGTAAACTATAAAAAGGCAAACGCAAAGAAATGGATCGCTTTGAAAAAGACAAAAGCCCTGAAAATCACAAAGAAAGGACTTAAGAAAAACACAAAATACAAATTCCGGGTGCGCGGAATCAACGGTAGAAAGAAAGGCAAGTTCTCCAAAGTTATAACAAAGAAGACATCTGCATACGACTGGTGGGAATGGGATTGTGAGAGCAATAACGATGGCCGTACACATACGCGCACTTACTATTGCGATGATTGCTGGGATATGTACTCAGTGAAAGAGCCATGTACATGGGAACATTTGGATTGTGCTTGGAAAACGTATGGAAAAAACGGGCATTATCATATCTATGAGTGTCGTTATTGCTATGGAGATAAGGAGAAGTTTGAAGACTGTTCCTGGGAACGTAGCTACCGGAATTATAACGACTGGGACGGCAAGAAGCACCAGATTAAAACTGACTATGACTGCACCAAATGCGACAACTCCAAAACGGTTACAACATACAAAAAGCATACTTTCAAATGGGTCAGAGACGGCAGTATTTTTTGGTACAAATGTAAATATTGCGACAACGAGCCGAAGTTTAACGGTGAGGAGCTGATGGACTGGAATGATTCCGACAACGTCACCGTCCGAAAAAAGAAAACGTATAAATACTATATGGATTATTACCACAAGACCCGCAACAAGGTCAAATCAATCAAGTACAGCAAAAAGAAGATTTGTTCTGCCAAAAGAAAGGGTAAGAGTATCATTATAAAAGGGAAGAAAAAAGGAAAATGCCGGGTGACCGTTAAAATGAGATCCGGCGCGAAATACGTATTCAACGTAAAGGTTAGCTAAATGCAAAACTGCATCCGCTTCTTATTACGAAGAGCCGCCCCGTTTCGGAGCGGCTCTGAATGATTAGACCTCAGTCATCTGACTTTCACTTTGAAGGTCACGGTCTTCCAGGAGGATGCCTTGTAGTTGGCATTCCCGGCCGCCCTGACTTTGACCCGGATCTTATAAGTGCCCTTCTTCAGCCCTTTCTTCACAGTGACCTTACCGGTCTTCCCGGCAATGGCAATTTTTTTGCTGCCGCTCTTCTTTTTATATGTCTTCTTGCCCTGTCCCTTGTTTGTGAACCTGATTACCTTAGAAACCGCCAGCTTCTGTGTTTTTTTCTTCAGCTTACTGTACTTGACGGTTGCCGTCTTTGCCTTGATTTTCAGCGAATTGGCCGCTTTGTCTATTGTAAACGGTTTTTTGATGGCCCCGTAATAAGTCGGACCGTATATATAGACCTGTTCAGTCGAAACCTGAACAAAGTACTTTCCTGCTTTGACCGGAGTGACTTCCCTGCCGTTCTTGTCGGTATAGGTTACGGTATAGTTATCCGGATCCACATCCATTCCTGTGCCGAACGTGACCGATTTGACCTTCGGTAATCTGGAATGCCCGTTATAGGTGAACCGGTTTTTGGATATAACGGCAGTATCATACGAAATGTCATAAGGTATCGGAACTTTAATGTATAGTGTCGAATCGGAAGCACAGCTCAGATACGCCTCCATGCATAAGCCGTCGTTCACGAATACGCGGATCGATGTCAGAGCTTCCGCCCGTGTGAAATAATAAGTATTATTTTTTACCTCGTCGGTCCAGCAATATCCGGCCTTCGGAGACAGTTTGTATTCTGCATAGTATATAAGGAACGGTTCGACATTTCCGGACAGATCCTGCAGATTGTGCTCTTCATGACCATCCTCCCAGTTCTGGGAATAGACCTCCTCAAATCCTGCCACTTCCACTCCTTCCGACTTTTTTCCAGGGCTCAGTGCGCCGGATGCCTTTGCCGGCAGCTGGGAATTTTTCAGCTTTTTGTTAAGACCGATCTTATTCAGATCGAGTTTCAGATCAAGACGGGTGATCGTACTGTCGTCTGCATATGCCGTCTGCGGACCATGCGGTATAAAAAGCGTTATCAACAATACTGCTGCAATAACAATTATCAGATTGATTCTTTTTCTGATCATCACACGACCTCCTTTTCTTTTGACCTCTGTCTTTCCGGAAAAAATATTACCGGACTTTGACCTTGATGGTCACGGTTTTTGACAAAGATTTGTAGTTGCTGTTTCCTGCGGCGGTCACTTTGACCCTGACGCTGTAGGTGTTTTTCTTCAGGTCTTTTTTGGCGGTCATCGTCCCTGACTTTGCCACAGTGATCTTTTTGTTTCCTTTCAGTTTCTTATAAGTAAGCTTTCCTTTGGCTTTGCTGATTTGGATGGCGGCCAGCCGTTTTACCGTCAGATTCTTTTTCTTCAGCGTACTGTACTTGAGGTTGACCGTTTTGCCCTTTGCCTGAAGGGTATTGGCGGCCTTTGTGATCTTGAACGTCTTTCCGACGGATCCGCGGTAGAAACCGGTGCCTTTGATGGTCAGTCCGGCCGTTCCGGCGTTGGTATTGTTCTTATAGGTGACAGTATAGTCTTCTCCGCTGATCAGGGTCCGGCCGGCAACCGTAACGACCGGTTTCTGGGTCCTTGCTTTGCCGGTATAAACGCGGCCGGCGATGCCGGAGACCTTCGCTTTGACGATGGACAGCTGCGGATCCGCATGCCCGGCCAGATAATATGGTACCGCCGCCCTGTTCAGATGGTTGAGCCAGGTCCTGCCGTCCGTTCGGGTCACATCATCCAACGTGTTGATGACGCAGTTACGGATCCGGTGCAGCTTACCGTCCAGATAGCAGCGGCTGATGGAACTGATCACGTAAATATCCGCGCCTTCACTGCCCAGGTAAAGCATTTCGTGGCCGTCGAAGGTCAGCACCGTTCCCGGCGGGAGTTTGCGGATCATATCCCGTTTCTCTGCATCGGTCTTTCCCTCAAGATCATAGACTTTGATGATCATCTCTTTATTGTCCCACCGTTTGTTCCGGTCCGTGCTGCGGGCCAGATCCAGGCCGAAACAGCGGTACAGGTCACGGATGTACCCGGAGCAGTCTTCGCTGCCCATCATGCCGCCCCATCCGTAGGCATCCCCAAGCTGGTTCATGGCGACCGTCAGAACATTGCTGATCGTCAGATCCGGATAACCCACACTGACCTTGCGGTTTTCCCCGACAAGGGCCAGCTTCTTTGTATAGGAACCATCCTCTTTTCTCACCGGCATCCAGATCACATAATTATTGTGCGCGGAACGGTTCATTTCCTCAATGATTTTGCTCTTCCATTCGTCTTCCGCTGCCAGATGCAGACAGGAGCCCATCGGGAGCTTGCGGCCGGCAACCTCCGGTACATAATTGGAGTCTTCTGTATAAATTTTGTCATCCAGAACGACAAGGGTTTCCTCTTCAGGATACCGCCAGGCATCCCACCATTCGTCTTTGTCCGCGCAGATGGCGATGCAGTCCGCCCGCACCCAGCCGCTGATGGCGGAGCTGCGGACATAATAGAACTTCCTGTCGCTGGATGTCGTCATAACAACCAGCGGTTCGTTCACCTTCAGCATGGTGTGGTACAGATAATCGAAATCCGGGTCTTTTGCATCATCCAGAAAATGTAGTTCCGAGGGAACGCCCTGAAGTGTTGTTCTGGTGGTTACGACCGCGTACCGGTAGTCCTTTGTCAGCGTCTGGTCCGGATTCGCCGCTGCCACATCCGGATCAACACTGTTGTCCACAGCCGATTGATAAAGGGTTTTCCATTCTTCGTAACTGTCATACTCGTGCCCCTGCTGGTCGTAATGGCAGCCTGACGAATAATAATACGCCAGAGCTTCATTGGCGGAATCCACCAGATCCTCCGAGAACTTCGTTGCGTTAAATGAATCAGCAGACCAGTTGGCCAGATCATAACTCGGGCCGCCCCTTCCCACCAGAACCTGGTTCACTGCGTCAACATCGCTCCGCTCTGCGAGAATGCCGTCCGGATCGCCCGTCTTTTGAATCCAGTAATCCGCCCTGTTCATTTCCTTTGTGACCTTCGGCATATACTGTGACGCCGCAAAGGCCGGCCCGGCTGTAAAAAGCAGCGCGATGACCACACAGGCCATCATCCGTGTGATTTTGCGTAACATAATTTCTCTCCTGTTCTTCCCAATTGTGATTATGCAGACTTTTTCCCGGTGCAGGCAGTTCCGGATCATTCTTATCCATCCAGTTAAGGTCCCGGAAGCGCCCTGCGGACGCCTGCCAGACGTGAGCCCCGCACATCTTCTACTCCGGGCTTGCCGCTCTGACCGCGCCTGCGCAGTGAATTCTGACAACGCGGTTTTCATCCGTCTCTGAAATAGTGCGCAATTGTTCTATATAAGGTCTGACAAATTCCGGCCTGCGCTTGCCCAGAACACGAAAAATTTCCGGCGCTTCCATCCGCACCCTCTCGTTTTGATCATACAAAAGCTCAGCAAAGACCGGCATGTACTTCCCATATGGGTCAGGCGTGTTGACCGCGATGTTCTCCGATGCCCAGATGAAGATCAGTCTGACATTTGCCGCTTCATCGGAAGCAAACCGGAATAAGTCCTCCCAATAGGGTTTGATCAAAAGGAAATTGCTCCGTCCGATCCTGCCCAGCGCGTTAACCGCGCGTTCCCGCAAAAGCGGCTCCGTACTGCCGCAAAAAGCCGCAATATCCGAAACATGATCTTCAATCTCCGTAGGATGCGCATGACCCATCTCGCCAAGCAGCCAAAGGGATTTTGCCCTGATTTTTACCGATTCCGACGCTAAAAGCGATGAAACATACGGTATGCTTTCTTTCCATTCATCCCTGTTTTTTGTCAGCTTCCCCAGTTTTCTATACAGTTCGGATTCCTTCAATTCACCATCACCACCTTGTTCTAAACGATCATCAGTATACCGGAATCTCCTCGTCGTGCTTCATCGATTCATCCACCAGACGGCCGTAAGCACCCATCGTGAATGCGATATCGCTGCTGCGGATCGACAGCAGTTTCATGCCGGGCTTGATTTTCAGAAACGACAGCATTTCAGCAGACAAAGTGACCCTTCCGTCTTCAGAAATCTCAGTCCAGGTATAGGACCGGCCTTTGTATCGGATGAATCCGCCTGGAGTTGAAGAATAGTCTCTTAACTCCGGCGTCTCGCTGAGGATATGTCCGATTTTTGACGGCTCCAGCAGTCCTTTGCGCGTCACGCAGAAACCGCCGGTACTTTTACTCCCGGTAAACAGATATACTCTTCCCTCGGATGTTATTTTATATTCCTGTATGGCCTGTTCCGGAAACTGTATCACGCCGTTATCCCGTATAACCGATTTGCCAAATATGAATTTGCCGCCTTTATTCATCTGAGGCACTTTTTGTCACCCCCAAAAACTTCGCTTTACTTATGAGAATCAAACCGCAGATCGACGCACACGATTTCGCTGTCCGTGCCGACGCGTATCGGGATCTGAAAATAGCCTGCGCCGGAAGAGACGATGCTGGTTGTGATGTGACCGGTATTCTCATCGGGAGTCCGGGCCAGTCCGTAAGAGAAACCCTTCCCGTACAAAAACCGCGAAATCACCGTGGCAGGAAAATACTGGCCGCGGTGCGTGTGTCCGGCCAGCACCAGATCCGCGCCGCAGGATGCGGCTTCTGCGATCCCCTCGGGGTCGTGATCGAGCACCATGAGATAATAATCATTGCGGTCCGGGCCTGAACCGGCGGCACGCGGCTTCTTGCCGCCCGCTTTGGCGCCGCTGTCGAAGCCGTGCATAACGCCTGCCTCATCGAGCAGTTTCGTCAGAGGCACGCGCTCCGCATCTACTGCAAGTTTTGTCCGGCCAGCCAGGAAAATGGCGCCGTCAACAGATGTCTTCGGGGCAGCGACGGCTTCCGATCCCTTTGAAGAGGCATTGATCAGGGTACGGATTTCCGTCCGCCGCACTTTACTTCCGGGAATGATCTCCAGCACACCATTATCCAGTGCGGTGATATCACTCTCCAGGAGAAATTTCTGATAGATTTCCGAATTCAGTTCTGGATCATGATTTCCAAGTACCGCATAGACTCCGAGCTTTGCCCTGATATGAGACAGTGACTCAAACATTGCTTCCGCGTCGACGACATCTTCCGCCCCGGTACGGTTAAACTGGTCTCCCAGGAAAACCACAAGGTCCGGACGGCAGGCGTTCACCGCGTCGACAACACGCTGCACATGGGCGGTGCCGACGACCGACCCCATATGGAGATCACTCACTTCCACGATGCGAATCGGTGCAGACAACGTTTTTTCTGCGGTCAGATCATAGTGTCTGGTTTGAATACTGCGCGCGTGCATCACACCGGTAACGGTCAGCAAAACGGCCATGCCGGCGGATACGATCTTAAAAAGCCGGGCCGGCATTTTCCTGTTCCCTTTATGGCGCAGGATGAGACAAAGGATGTCCGTGGCAGTCAGCACCAGGAGGAAGTACAAAAAGAACGAGACATAGATGCCGGATATCCAGACAAGGATCCTGTTCAATGAAGCGTCTTTGATCTGAAACTCAAGGTGGCTCAAAAAGATATACGCAAGGCAGATCGTGCCCAGAGCAGTGAGCGCGATACAGGCGGCGATCCGCGGCCGTGACCGGTTCATGTTCATGCGCGGAGTGTCCGTTCCGGTACAGATAATTCGCCAGGCGACATAAAAAGCGCCAAGCAGCACGGGAATCATCACAAAAAGCTGAAGTTTTTCATTGGTTATGAATAGGTTTAACATAATCTGCCGAAAAAGTTATTTTACTGCGATCTTACATGTCACGGTCTTCCAGGCGGATGCTTTGTAGTTTGCATTGCCTGCCGCTTTTACTTTAACTTTTACCTTGTAGGTCCCCTTCTTGATACCTTTTTTAACGGTGACCTTGCCGTTAGCCCTGGCTATCGTGATCTTCTTGCTGCCGGACGCCTTTGTATAGGTCATCTTGCCCTGGCCTTTTCTGGTAATACTGATCACCTTCGTGACTGCCAGCGTCTGCGTCTTCTTCTTTGCCGCGGAGTATTTGACGGCTGCAGTCTTTGCTTTGACGGACAAAGGATTGGCCGCTTTATTCACGGTTATAGTAACGGTTTTTTCTGCCGACTTCTTGTACTTGTTGGTCCCGGTCGCATATACAGTGATCCTGGCTTTTCCCGCTCCCTTGATCGTTACTTTTCCAGCAGCGCTCACAGCCGCGACACTTTTATTGCCCGACGAATACTTAAGCGTTCCGTCACCATTTGTCTTTGCGCCGAGAGTAAATGCAGCGTTCCCGAAAGTCTTCGTATAGGAAGTCTTTGATACGGTCACCGTCTGTATCCCCTTCTTCACGGTCACTGAACACGAAACCGTCTTTCTTCCCTGCACCGTCTTTACGGTGATCGTCGCTTTACCTTCCTTCTTGCCGGTTACTTTGCCGGATGCATTGACTGACGCGACAGAAGTATCTGAACTTTTGTACAGAACATCCTTATTCGTAGCATCCGAAGGACTGACAGCAGGACTTAATGTAAAGCTCTTTCCCACATCGACGGACTTGGAGCCGGAAGACAAACTCACTCCGGTCACTGCGACATGGCCCATATTGATTTTGTATATTCCATTATTCGCTGTCACGCTATGCCCGGAGGCGTTGAAGTATATATTCCCCGCTTTATCCCTGGCAACGCCTTCCATATATCCATTTCCTGATATGATCGCATCTGAAACAGTACTGCCCGGTTTGAATACAGCGACCGCGTGACTATTCCGCCCAATAACGGCTACTGTTCCATAATCGTCTGCACAGATATCATATATCCAGGTGAATACAGTTCCTCCTTTGAAATACATTGGAGTCAACGTATTTGCTGCAGGATCATATTTATAGATTCCGTTGACACTTCCCTGGTACCCGTTGGAAGCGCCCCTGTCTGCAATGTATATGTTCCCTCTGCCGTCGACCGCGATTCCCTGCGGATAGCAGTTGCCGTCTGTTGCGAGCGCGGTGTAACCGGGCCAGTATTCTTTCGTCCAGTTTATCGTCTTGCCGTCTGCGAGCAATACGACATCCGATACTTTGGCGCGCACGATCCTGGTCTTTTTCTTTCCGTCCCCGGTACTGTTGACACAATAAAGATTTCCATCATAGTCGACCGTTACAGCCTGAGCCCTCTGCCCGGCATTCAGTGTCGTACACGTTGTTGCTGCTCCCGCTTTTCCGGTCTTGATCACATAGATATCATTCATGTGGCCACTCGTGTAGCCAGCGGCAAACAGATAGTCACCGTAAGCGCACACGTTGCCGCATTTCGCCGGCAGACCGATTGAAGAATTCGTGCCATCCGTTTTAAAAAGCTGAATGCTATTCCCTTTGGCGGCGCATATCGTACCGTCGTCCATCACAGCCAGGCCATTCGTAAGATTATCACACTGAAATACCCGTTTCGCTTTGAGCTCTTCCGCAAATGCCTGCGGCGCAAACAAGCCTGCTGCCAGCAGCGCCACCGCAAGGGATAACAAGACATATCTGATTCTTTTCACGATAATCACCTCTCGTTTCTCTTACTTTACTTTACTACATCATAGCACAATATTTGAAACACTGATACAGTACTCTGAAATAGTGATATAATTCTGATTATTTAACAGGCCAGAAACCTGACCGACACCATTCCGATAATTAACCATGTTCCATCGTCTTGAATCAAAGGGCATGTCCTCCGGACACTTTGATAACCTGCCCCGTGACCATTCTTGCTTTCCCGCCTGCTAAAAACAAAATCGTATCTGTAATATCTTCCGGCAGGATCAATTCTCCCATAGGAATAATCGAAATAACCGCTTCTTCCAACTCAGCATCGATCCAGCCCGTCTGAGTCGGCCCGGGAGCAACACAATTCACCGTGATCCCATACTTCGCCACTTCAAGCGCAATGCTGCGGGTAAGCGCTTCCAATGTTGCTTTACTCGCCCCGTAAGTGATCTGACCCGCAAAAACCTGTGACGCATCGGTGGAAATGTTGATGATCCTCCCATAATCACTGCGGCGGCGAATGAATTCTCTGGTCATCAGAAGGCTTCCCCTGACATTGACCGCAAATGTATCATCGATCACCTTCCGGGTTATTTTTTCTATCGTATCCAAACCATTTTCATCATCAACAGCGGCATTATTGACCAGAATATCAACTCGCCCATATCGGTTTACAGCTTCCGAATAGATTTCCCTGACAGCATCCTCATCAGAAATGTCGCTTTCCAGAATAATATAATCCGCATTCATTTCCCTGAGTTTGCGTTCGACAAAGTCCGCATTTCCCGCATTGGCTTTGTAATATCTGTCAACTCCGTTTCTGCCGGTCCTACCCTCATCAAACGGCCTGAACACTTTTTTATAAACCAGGACCAGCTTTGCCCCTTCACGGGCAAAAGCGAGCGCTGTCGCCGCGCCGATCCCCTGCGGATTATTCACTCCCGTGACCAGAGCCACTTTATCCGCCAATCCGTAATCAATCATCTCAAATTCCTCACAAACTTCATTCAGCAGAATACTTACTGACCGGCTCCTCGGTAAAGCACTCATGCCAGTCAGTCTTAAGAAAGCCCTTCAGGAGGTTCCGATAGAGCTCCTCTTTCTCCGGATGCAGGACAAAAATATAACTGCGCTGCGTTCCCCGATGATATGTGACGCCCATTATTACAGCCTCCGGGCAGTATTCCTGCATTATGAGTTTGGCCTTTTCCCATTGCGCTTCTGTTCGTCTTCCTTTGTGGCAGTAATAAACAGCATCCTGCCCCCGGTTATAGTAACTGTACACCTCCGTTGCGTATACATACTTCGGTGCATCTTTCCTTGCTGTAATGCTGCCGGCTCTCAGGCCGTTGTCCGGATCCAGGAAGACGAGTTCCGGACCGCTGCATCCCTCAAGCGCACGTTGATGCCAGCGTTCCCGTGCCAAGCGCTTGTCAGCCACTGACAAAGCGGGATCAGTATGCTGCGGCGGAACGATTTCATCAAAATAATTCGCGCCGGGGATCATGTTACGCTCAGCAAAACTACAGACCGTGTTCTCTTTGTTGGTATTCATTTCCTTAAGAACATCAAACAGTTCCGGGTCATATTTTCGGTCTTTCACTTTGTCAAGATAACCCCGGATATTCCCGTCATTTGATTTATCTTCAGGCGTCAGATACCAATTGACCGCGATCGTCACGCCGCGCTTTGCAAGAAACCGCAGGAGACCATATTTCCCGTAATCACCGATATCTCCAAAGTATTGATTCTTCATTTTTCACACCTCAACTATTCTTTACCCATATTCTAAACAGATCAGGGAGGCTCTGATCATACTGTATCTTTGCAATGGCGCCCTTCTCCAGAAACACATCAGGTGTTTCTTTTCGCTAAGAAACAGCAATCTGTTCTTTCCCCTATAGTTCAGGAATATCAAATCAGCTTCCTGAAGTTAAGTATTGTATCGGAGTATCTCATAATTATTTCATGACCTTCTCCATCAGCGACTTATAGCTTTCCACAACATCGTAAACAACATTGCCGTTAGAGATGGCTTTAAAATGTTCTTTTGCACAGTGAATCTTCGATTCCTCAATCAGTCTCATCTGCATGGAATTCATAGA
>ONJN01000084.1 GCA_900318155.1 uncultured Eubacteriales bacterium | reverse complement strand
GCGAATATTTCCCTTTGTCGCTTCAACGGCATAGCCCCTCGGCAAAAGCATATTTCTTGCGTATCCGTCACTGACTTTCACGATTTCGCCAGCCTTGCCGGCACCTTTTACATCTCTTTTTAAAATAACAATCATGTCATCCCTCTTTCTATTCTTCCGATTTCATACCCTCCAGAATCAGTTTAATAACGTCGATAATTTCCTCCGGCGTTTCTTCAACCTGCGCACCAGCCGTAGTCAAATGGCCTCCACCGCCGATTTTCTCCATAATGACCTGGACATTAACCTCACCGAGCGATCGCGCACTTATGACCGTCTGACCTGTCTCATCTCTTCCCGCGACAAAAGCCGCACGTACGCCTTTCACATTCAGTAATTCATCCGCAACCTGCGAATTGATGATCTGTGCCTCACTCTTGTAACCTTCAAGCGTTGATGTCGCGATTCCATCTTCACTGATCTCCGCATCCGCGATAGCTTTCGCCCGTGCTTTAAAATCCTCCAGATTGTTCTGAAAAAGTCTCTTTACAATCGTCGTATCGGCTCCCGCGCGCCGGAGCCAGGCTGCAGCCTCAAATGTCCGCACACCAGTCTTCACGGCAAAGCGGTTTGTGTCCACTGTCATGCCGGCAAGAAGCGCTTCTGCCTCAAATTTATCCAGCTGCTTTTTTCCTCCCGTGTACTGGAGCAGTTCCGTCACAAGCTCTGCCGTCGAGGATGCATAGGATTCTATATACGATAAAACCGGGCTTTCGATCGCATCCACCGCTTTTCGATGGTGATCAATGACCACAATCCGTTCCGTATGCTCAAGCAATTCTCCACATTCGGTATAACTCGGCCGGTGTGTATCAACAACAATCAAAAGTGTATTTTCATCGATCAGTTCCAGCGCTTTTTTATGATCTATAAACATATAGATATCACGTTCCTTCGCGCTCTTATAGATTGTCTGCATTGAATCAGACAGCTCGCTTAAAACAATATAGGAATTTTTCCCGTTAATCTGGCAAAAACGGAACATTCCAAGTTCCGAGCCAAATGCGTCCATATCCGGGTTTTTATGACCCATGATCATAATCCGTTCCGCCTGCTCAATCAGCCGGCTGAGTGCATGCGCGATGACTCTCGATTTTCCTTTATTTCCTTTTTCAACCGTCTGAAGAATCCCACCGTAGTACTCAATCTTATTACCTCGCCGGACAACCGCCTGATCGCCGCCTCGCCCGAGAGCAAGGTCGATCGCGGCATCTGCCAGCGATTTGGTTTCAATAACATCAGCCCCGTCAATTCCGACGCCGATACTGAGACTCATCGGGAAATCAGCCTCACTTTCAATATCCCGGACTTCATCAAGGACAGTAAACTTATTTCTTGTGATATTCTCCACTGACATAAACGGAAAATATATGATGTATTCACTTGGACTGGTCGCAACGATTGAACCACGAATCTTTGCGGCCCAGCGCCGTACAATTTTGTCCACCTGAGAAGAAATCGTCATCTGCATTTCCGGTTCCGTATTAATCTTCATTTCGTCGTAATTATCAACGTTAACCCGGGCAACACAAACTCTCTCATCATCATACTTATTTTTTAATTTTTCGTAATCAGTTATGTCATGAAAAAAAACAAAAACATTTCCCTCTTCAGTCTTCTCATCTTTGGATACCGAAAGACGGAACTTCCTGTCATTTCTGTTGATCGTTTTACTCACATTGTTTTCTGCCGCTGAGATAAGGTCTGCGATTTTTATTCCGGTCAGCGCAAAAAAATCATAGTCTGTTAATTCATCATAAATAAACACTTTGTCTATGAGAGAGTTGGAATTCAGGATCTTTCCGTTCTGATTTACCACACACATCGGTAATGGAACCAATGCTGTAAATTTTTTTTCAAAATTTTCTTCTATCATACTTACTCCCGTTGTTCAGCAAATAAATATCGCTCTATATCTGTATCCGAAACGCCTTAAAACGCGATTAAAACTCTTCTCTATTTAAACAAAGGCTTAAATCAAACAATGTTTCATATGAAACAATCCACGAATCAATCTGATATCAACATGTCCAACAATCTATTTAATTCTTCCGGACTGTAAAACTCAAGCTGGATCTTTCCTTTTTTTCCTGTTTCACTGATCGTAACTTTTGTCCCGAACTTTTCCTTCAGTTGATTCTCAACTCGGATCGTATCGGGATTTTTCATTCTTTTCGCTCTTCTTTTCTTTGGTTTCCCCTCTGCAGCCACAATTCTTTCAAGTTCTCTGACAGAAAGGCCTTCTTCAACTACAGACCGACAAAGTGCGATCTGCAGTTCCTGACTATCTACGTTCACGAGCGCACGCGCATGACCCATCGACAAAAGGCCGTCACTGACCATGTCCTGGATTTCCTCCGGCAGCTTCAGAAGCCTGAGTGAATTACTGATATACG
This sequence comes from uncultured Eubacteriales bacterium, assembly GCA_900318155.1. Lineage (GTDB taxonomy): Bacteria > Bacillota > Clostridia > Peptostreptococcales > Anaerovoracaceae > Aminicella. Next base: position 36,160 of record ONJN01000084.1, on the reverse strand, counting down.
GACGACTCTTACTAATGCTTTTTGAAATCTGGTCGTGCGTCAGCCCAAAATTGACCATCATTTGCTGCAGACCTTTTGCTTCCTCTATAGGATTCAAATCTTCACGCTGCATGTTTTCGATGATGGAAACAAGCATATTCTGTTCGTCAGTAAACTCCCTCATGATACACGGAACCCTTTTCAGTCCGGCAATCCTTGCCGCTCGCCACCTCCGCTCACCTGCAACGATTTCACAAAAACCGTTGCTTTCTCTGACGACAAGCGGCTGAATGATACCGTGTTCCACGATTGAATCCGCCAGCTCGCGAATCTTTTCCGCATTAAAATTCTTTCTCGGCTGATTGGCATTCGGCTTTATATCATTTATATCGATATAAAGAACCCGATCACTGTCATCAACGCGTTGCATTTCCCCGTTATCCTTACGCTCTGAGACAGGCGCCTGATCAGCAAACAATGCGTCCAGTCCTTTCCCTAATCCTCTGTTTTTTGGGGATCTTGTTGTCATTACTTACTGCCCTCCCTTTCAAGAAATTCTTTTGCAAATTTCTTATATGCCTTAGCCCCTTTTGATTTCGGATCATATTCAGTGATCGCCATTCCAAATCCCGGCGCTTCTGCGAGACGTATATTTCTCGGAATAACCGTCGAATAAACCTTTGATCCGAAATATTTTTTAACTTCCTGAACCACCTGAATCGAAAGATTTGTTCTTCCATCAAACATACTGAGAACAACTCCCTCGATTTCTAAATCAGGATTGAAGCTCTTTTTCACCAGATCGATCGTACTGATCAGCTGGCTAACCCCTTCCAGCGCATAAAACTCACACTGGATCGGAATCAAAACACTTTCTACCGCACACAATGAATTAATTGTTAATAGTCCAAGAGACGGGGGGCAATCGATAAAAATAAAATCATATTCATCTCTTATCCTTGCAATCGCATCCCGAAGTCTCTTTTCTCTTCCACTGATCTGCACCAGTTCGATCTCAGCACCAGCCAGGTCTACGTTTGCCGGTACCAGATCCAGATTTGAGACTGCTGTGTGAATAATTGCTTCATGCGTATCAAAATCTGAATCAATCAACAGATCATACATTGTGTATTCGAGATTTTTCTTTGAGATGCCAATACCGCTTGTCGTATTTCCCTGCGGATCGATATCGAGCATCAGAATTTTTTTACCGAAAGCAGCAAGGCTGGCTCCGAGATTAATATTCGTCGTAGTCTTACCTACGCCACCTTTCTGGTTAAAAATCGCTATTGCTTTACTCATAAAAATGCCTCCCGCGGACCACATAATATATTAAGAACATTATATTATATTCTACTCCTTAATGCCACTATTTTAGCTGAAAAACGTCCGCGTTTCACGTGAAACGCGGCTATTTAACAGGCATTTTTGAAGGGATTCCGGGTTTTCTCGGATACTTCTTCGGTGTTTTCTTATTTTTTCTTATTACAATCAGACTGTGCTCAAAAACGCTCGTTTTAACCTTCTCAACGCGATGGATTTCTCCTCCTAGAACCGATACCGCCTTTCCGGAACTGCGGATCTCTCTGTCTGCAGCCGGACCTTTATAAGCGATAAAAAAACCTCCCTCACTGACCAGCGGCAGGCAGTACTCCGACAAAACAGAAAGATCGGCAACCGCTCGTGACACACACAGATCAAATTGCTCTCTGTATTCCGGATCCTGTCCGGCGATTTCCGCACGGTTATGAATAATGCTTACGTTACCGACCCCAAGTTTTTCCGCGATCTCATCAACGATCCTCACTTTCTTATTCAGAGAATCCATCAACGTAAAGCTTTTATCCGGACTCAAAACCGCAAGAGGAATTCCAGGAAATCCCCCTCCGGTCCCTACATCAATCACCGCAGCAGCATCTTTAAACTCCGGCAGACCCATGCACATAGCTGAATCAACAAAGTGTTTCAGGACAAATTCATTCTCATTCGTAATTGATGTCAGATTCACATGCTCATTATACTTAAGCAGCTCGCGCATATATTTCCCAAGCAGTTCCGCCTGGTCTTCCGTAACCGCGATACCCGCCTCATTAAATTTCTGCACAATCATTCCGGAGATCATGTGAGCCTCCTCATTTTTTCAAGATAAATCAAAAGTACATTGATATCCGCAGGTGAAACACCTGAAATCCTGGATGCCTGTCCGACTGACCGCGGCCGCATGGCACTCAACTTCTGCCGCGCTTCAATCCTCAGATTATCGATTGTCTCATAATCCAGATCTTCGGGCAATATTCGGTGTTCCAATTTCTTGAATTTTTCAATACGCTTTTTCTGACGTTGAATGTACCCCTCGTACTTAATATTGACCTCAACCTGCGTCAGCACGTGAGATGACAAAGGCTTGCGACTTTTATCTATCACCGCCATATTATCATACTTTACCTGCGGTCGCTTTAGAAGTTCATATAATGATATCGTCGATTTCAACGGCGTACTGCCAACAGACTCTAAATATTCTGCTGTTTCTTCAGGAGAAACATTTACTCTTTTTAAACGCTTCATTTCTGCCTCAACTGCTTCCTGCTTCGACAAAAATCTCCTGTATCGCTCCTCTGAGACGAGTCCTATCTCATATCCCTTTTCCGTCAAACGTGAATCGGCGTTGTCCTGCCTGAGAAGCAGTCTGTATTCCGCTCTCGATGTCATAATTCTGTAAGGTTCGTTAGTGCCTTTTGTAACGAGATCGTCGATCAGAACGCCAATATATGCCTCGCTTCTGTCCAGAATGAACGGTTTTTTACCATTTATTGACAAAGAAGCATTAATCCCAGCCATCAGGCCCTGACAAGCCGCTTCTTCATACCCTGAACTTCCATTGAACTGACCCGCGCAGAAAAAACCTTTAACTTCCCGGTGCTCCAGATTCAACTTCAAGTCAAGAGGATCAATGCAATCATATTCGATTGCGTATGCCGGCCGAGTAATTTTGATGTTTTCAAGCCCTTCGATCGTGTGATAAAAATCCCGCTGTACATCTTCCGGCAAGCTGGAAGACATTCCCTGGATGTACATTTCCTCTGTATAAAGGCCTTCCGGCTCAATAAAAAGCTGATGACGCTTTCGGTCCGGAAAACGATTTATCTTGTCCTCGATCGATGGACAGTACCGCGGTCCGACTCCTTCAATGTCTCCGCCAAAAAGAGCAGAACGATGAAAATTCCTGCGGATCACTTCATGTGTCCGATCATTTGTATAAGTAAGCCAGCAACAAATCTGGTCTTTTTCAAGTTCATCATTCATGAAAGAAAACGGTACGATTTTCTCGTCGCCTTTCTGAGGAATCATTTTGCTGTAGTCAAAAGAAGAAGAAAGTGCCCGTGCCGGCGTCCCGGTCTTGAAGCGTCTCAGCCGTATCCCGCGTTCTCTGAGTTTTCCCGGCAGACGGCTGGCCGGAGCAAGTCCGTTCGGACCACTCTCAAAATTGCTGCTGCCGATAAATATTTTCCCGCCCAGGAACGTTCCGGTCGCGATGATAAGCGCTCTGCATGTATAATACGCATTGGTTCTGGTTAAAACGCCTTTCACCTCGCCATCTTCGATCTCTATGTCGATAACTTCATCCTGCTTCAGGTCCAGGTTCTCCTGCCGCTCAATCGTCTTTTTCATCTCTGTATGATAACGCTGCTTATCTGCCTGTGCCCTGAGCGAATGAACCGCAGGGCCTTTTGACGTATTCAGCATGCGGCTTTGAATAAACGTTTTGTCGATATTGAGTCCCATTTCACCACCGAGCGCGTCAATCTCTCGTACGAGATGACCTTTACCCGTCCCTCCGATCGCCGGATTGCACGGCATCATGGCAACCGCTTCCAGATTGATTGAGAACATCATTGTTTTGTTGCCCATGCGGGCAGATGCGAGCGCGGCTTCACAACCCGCGTGACCGGCACCGACAACAATGATATCATATTCTCCCATTAAATTCTTTTCCATTGTATACCTACTTCAATATCCTATTTTCCCAGACAAAATCTTGAGAAAACTTCATTCAAAATGTCATCTGTGACGCTTTCACCGATGATTTCTCCCAGTATATCATAAGCTTCATGAACATCCTCTTCAATGATTTCCAGTGGCTCACCGAATTCAGTCATTTCCCCCGCGCTCGTGACAGACGCACAGGCGTTCTCCAGAAGACTTTTATGTCGCGCGTTCGTAACCATCAGGCTGTCTTCCTGCGTCACTTCACCGTTATAGACACGCTGAACGATCGAATCCTCAATTTGCCCAACGCCCGTATTCCTGGCCAAAGAAATTCTGATCATCTCAACGCCCGGAAGCAGCTCCTGTATTTCCTCATCGGTTACAACCGATTTGAGATCTGTCTTATTCAAAACCACAATCGTTCTCGACGGATCAATTCTCGCAATGATCTCAAGATCTTCTTTATCTGTTCGCGTACTGGAATCCATCATAAAAATCACCAGATCTGCCCGCATCAAAGATTCTTTTGACCGTTCAATTCCAATACTTTCGATCTTATCATCCGTCTCGCGAATCCCCGCAGTATCCGTCAAAACGAGCGGAATCCCCTGAATACTCAGATTTTCCTGGATTGTATCTCGCGTCGTTCCCGGGATATCAGTCACAATCGCACGCGCTTCCCGAAGCAGATGATTCATCAATGACGATTTTCCAACGTTCGGCTTTCCGACGATCGCAACCTTCAGACCTTCACTGATGATTCGCCCGGTTTCGGAACGTTCAAGCAACTTTACAATTTCTTCTTTAATTGACGCAATTGACTTTTTTGTTTTTTCGTACGTAAGTATTTCAATATCCTCATCCGGATAATCGATATTAACGGTCAGCTCAACCAGAAGATCCATCAGCATTGCCCGAATCTCACGAATTTTATTTGACAAAACGCCTTCCAGCTGATAAACAGCCGCATCCAGTGAACGGTCCGCTTTTGCCCGGATCATATCCATAACGGCTTCTGCCTGTGTCAGATCGAGTCGTCCATTAAGAAACGCACGCTGCGTAAATTCCCCCTTGTCCGCGAGTCGCGCTCCCAGACGCAGAACAAGCTCCAGCGTCTTTCGAAGCGGAACCATTCCTCCATGGCAATGAATCTCCGCAACGTCTTCCGCAGTATATGTTCCCGGTGCTTTCATCTCAACACAAAGCACCTCATCAATTATTTTTTCAGTATCCGGATCAATGATGTTTCCGTACGTCAGTTTCCGGTTTTCCATTTTCCGACGTTTTCCAGGCTGCCTGAATACCTTTTCAATAATCGAAAACGCATCTTCTCCGCTTATTCGAATGATCCCGATACCACCTTCTCCGAACGGCGTCGAGATCGCAGCAATTGTGTCGTTCATTTTTACCGTTCCTTTGAAATAATCAAAAGGGGCCGATGCATATTTCTGCAGCGTCCCCTTCAAATTCTTTTGACAAAATCTGCATCTCTTGTTTTCAAGTGCTTTTATTTGTCTTTCTTTAATTCTATTACGACCTTTCTGTAAGGATCCTGACCCTCGCTTCTTGTAACGACATCAGGATTCTGCTGAAGAGTAGAATGAATGATCTTACGTTCATATGGGATCATCGGCTCAAGCTTGATCTGGCGACCGGTCCTTACAACTTTTCCGGCCAGTCTTTCCGCAAGCTGTTCCAGCGTTTTCTCTCTTCTTGACCTGTAATTCTCCGCATCGATTACAACTTTAATGTAATCCTTGCGGTCTTTGTTTACAACAAGGCTTGTCAGATACTGAATCGCGTCAAGTGTTTGTCCGTGCTTGCCGATGATCGTACTTGTATCCGGTCCCGAAATTTCGATCAGAACGCTGCTTTCATCTGCCCGGCAAACCATGTTAAGATTCAGCCCCATTTTATCAGTCACATCCTTCAGGAAAAGAAGTGCCGGATGATCTTCCGATATCGGAAGTTTATCCATTACCTTATGAAAATCAAGCTCCGGAAGCTTACTTTCATATTTTTCCTTCCTGCCCGCATTATTGCGTTTATCATATTTCTTTCCGCGCTTTCTGTCCTGCCTGCCATTTGCCCTTTTCTTCGGTTCTTCGTTTTTCTTTTCTTCAGCTATCTTTTTATGATCTTTGACATCCTTTTCTTCTTCTGGATTTTTCTTTTCAGCAGCAGGCTTTTCTTTCTTCGCGTCTGCTTTTCTTTTCTTATCTTTCTTACTTTTATTATTGGATCGATTATCCTTCTTTTCCTTCTTAGGTTCAGCTTTTTCAGGAATCGTCTCCGGTTCTGGTTGCGCTATGAATTCCGGTTTCTTGGAAACTCTTACAAGGGCAAGTCTGGACCCGATTCCAAAGAATCCTCTTGAAGGACGCTCAAGGACGTCAACATTTACCTGATCTCTGGTTGCTTCCAGATCAATCAGCGCCAGCTCCACGGCTGATTCAATGTCATCTCCCCATTTTTCTGTTACATCCATTATCGAACTCCCTGACCTGCTCGCACAGGTTTTCTCTTAGTCTTTTTCTTATTTTTCTTCTCTTCAGCCATTCTCTTTCTCAGTGTATTAAAGCGGATGTTATAAAAGATCTGAATAAACTGACTGACAAACCAGTACATTGCCAGTCCGGCCGCATAGGATTTGGCAAGCCAGATGATCATAATCGGAAAACCGTATTTCATGACCGTCATCATAGCTCCGCCCTGCTGTGCGCCCATCGCACCATTTTGCTGAGACATATAAAATGATATAAAAGTGGCCACGCCCGACAAAACCGGAAGAATCCACGGATCCGGCTGGGAAAGGTCTTTGATCCATAAAAACGACTCGTGTACGGCAAAGACCATCGCCTGGCTTGATACATACTTTAAAGGATATCTGAGCAATTCAAACAATCCCATGATGACAAACATCTGTATAACCATCGGCAGGCATCCTGCAGCAGGACTCACACCTTCCTCTTTATACAGCTCCTGAATTTTCTGATTCATCACTTCAGTATTTCCAGCATACTGATTCTGAATGTGCTGCATCTTAGGCTGAAGATCACTCATGCCGGCAGTTGACATGATCTGCTTCTTATATAATGGATACAGCAGCAGCTTGATCACTACAGTCAAAATCACAAGTGTAATTCCGTAACTTCCGACCAGACTGTACAAGCTGGTCATGATTAAACCAAGCGGCCTCGCCAATATACCAAAAAAATTCATTCAATTCCTCCAAAATTACGGCACCGGATCAAATCCGCCCGGACGTCCCGGATGACAGCGCATAATCCGCCGCACGCCAAGATATGTTCCCTTAAACGGACCATATTTTCCCAATGCCTGGATGAAATAGACAGAACAAGTCGGAATGTATCTGCAGGTTCCCGGAAAAAAGGGAGAAATAAATTTTTGATAGAATCTGACAAAAAGTATCAATACATTCTTCAACAAATAATTTATTATCTTCATTTCCCGATCACCCCGGTTCTCCTGAATGCAGATTTCAGTGATTTCTGAACATCGTGGCATTTTACTCTGCAGATGGTTTTTCTTGCAATGATAATAAAATCATATCCGTCCGGGAGTTTAATTCCACTCGCTCGCATACCTTCCTTCATCAAACGCCTTGCCCTATTCCTCTGCACACTGTTTCCGACTTTTTTGCTCGCAAGAAAGCACGTTCGACTGTATGGAAGACTGTTCTTCTTAAAAATTACAACCACATACCGGTCTGGGACAGATTTTCCTTTCCTATATATAACATCGAAGTCCTTCTTGTTCCTGAGCACATTTTTCTTAAGCATTTCTTATGCTGACAATCTCTTTCTGCCTCTGAGTCTTCTTCTTTTCAGTACATTTCTACCATTTTTAGTAGCCATTCTCTTGCGGAATCCATGTTCCTTTTTTCTTTGTCTTGTTTTAGGCTGATAAGTTCTTTTCATTTTTTATTTACCTCCTGAACTGTAAAAATAACTGCATAATCTAAATTACAATATATGCATACGAATATATATTATACTTTATTATTATTCCCCATGTCAATTATATTATTACAAATAAAATTTACACATATCCATAATGAAAACTCTCATACAAAAAGATTCAGGAGCTCTCTGAATTCAACGATCTCTGAAATTCTCATACTATGCACAAAGTTATCCACATTATATTGATAACTTTCTTAATTTTGTTAAGAATTGTTAAGATTTAAGGAAAAATTATTAAGTCTTGTATATGGATAACTTATTATGTACAATATATTTATTGATTTTAAGGAAGGAAAATATGAGTAATAACGAAACAATCTGGAGTCAGGTGCTTGAACTGATAAAAAAAACAACGACATCAACGAGTTATAAAACATGGTTCCTGCCGACCAGAATCCATAATATTGACGAAGAATTGAAAATAGTCTATCTGGAAGCAAACGAGGAATTTTACGCGAATATACTGAAAAATCGCTATCTCAACATCCTGGAAGACAGTTTTGAGACGGTCATGAAAATGCCGTACCGTGTGGTAATCAAAACGTCTGATGAATATAAAAAACAGGATACAGAAATTAAAGAAGAAACAATTCTGACCACAATCCCGGGACAAAAGGACAGTCAGATTGAAATAAACCTCGATCCGCAGCTGCATCGAAACAAACCGAAGCCTGCGGATTATTACCCTGCTTTTGCCAAACAAAGAATCTTTAATCCGAGATACAACTTCGACAATTTTGTTGTCGGAAACAGCAATAAATACGCTTACGCTGCATCTGTCGCGGTCGCCGAATCCCCGTCAGAAGCATACAACCCGCTGTTTATCTATGGAGGATCCGGACTCGGAAAAACCCATCTGATGCACGCGATCGGCATCTACCTGCTTGATCATTTCCCTGACCTGAACGTCCTGTACATTTCATCAGAAATGTTTACAAACGAACTGATCAAAGCGCTCGGAGATCACAAAACACGCGAATTCAAAGCAAAATATAGAAGAGTCGACGTCCTCCTGATCGACGATATCCAATTCCTTGAAGGAAAAGAGACGACGCAGGAAGAATTCTTCTATACATTCAATGCATTACATGAGCTCAATAAACAGATTGTACTTTCAAGTGACCGGCCTCCGAATGAATTAAAAAGACTGGATGAAAGACTGACCTCGCGTTTTGCCTGGAACATGGTAGCTGACCTCACACCACCGGATTACGAAACCCGCGTCGCGATCCTGATGAAAAAAGCAGAAAACATGAATATCGTAGTCGACGATGACATGTACGATGTTATTTGCCTGATTGCGGAAAAAATTCAGTATAACATCCGTGAACTGGAGGGCGCCTACACGAGGATCATTACCTTCTCGAGGCTGATGAAGGAAAAAGCCGACCTCAGGTTCGCGTCCAGCGTCCTGAAAGACATCATCGAAAACGGTGGAAACAATGTCACGCCGGAAAAAATCAAATCCGTTGTGAGCCGACGCTACAAACTGAAAATAGAGGATCTCGAATCTTCCACAAGAGCTATGAACATCGCCTATCCCCGCCAGATTGCCATGTACCTCTGTCGCAGTATGACCGGCTATTCATTCAACAAAATCGGCAACATGTTCGGTGGACGTCATTACTCAACAGTAATGCATGCCTGTGAGAAGATCCAGAACGATCTGAACAACGACAGCGAGCTGAAAAAAATGATCGAAATCCTTAAAAATGAGATCAATGAATAGCGGACAAAAAGAGTCCAAAATTCGACCAGTCCGAGTATATGTGGATAATAAGGATAACTTCCGAGTTATCCACACTGGTTTCAACAAGAGGTGTGTCATTTACTTTTAAGTAATTTCAATGGCTGCATAAGTTATCCACACAATCCGCACCCCCTACTACTAATAATACTACCTTATTTAAAATAATAATATAACTTTTCGGAGGTCAACAATGAGATTTACATGTGAACAGCGAAGCCTGACCAAAGCGTTGAATATTGTTTCCAGAGCCGTATCCAGTAAAACAACCCTGCCTGTATTAAAAGGAATCATGATCAATGCGACAAAAGATGGAAAACTGACTTTATATGCATCTGATTCAGATATATCAATTCAAAACACAATCGACGCTAAAGTCTCAAACAGCGGATCTGTATTAGTTATGGCTAAGCTTTTCGGGGATATAATAAGAAAACTTCCGGCAGAAGAACTCGAAATTGAGACCGATGAAAAGAATAATGTCACAATTCGCAGTACAAATTCCGAATTTAATATCATCGGTACGTCATCTGATGAATTTCCGATTATGGAAGAGATTACCGAAAATACAGAATCTGTTGTTTTTGATCGATTCCTTCTAAAAGAAATGATCGATAAAACAGCTTTCGCCGCAAGCAATGATGAATCCAGAGGAATTATCACCGGAGTTTTACTCGAGCTTCAGGACGGCGACCTGAATATGGTCGCAATTGACGGATACCGTATATCTATCACCAGAAGACCAATGCCGGAGGCCAAAACCTACAGCATTATTATACATGCCAGAATTCTCGGTGAACTTAGCAGGATCATTTCTGAAATAGACGATGAGGAAAACAGCTGTATTCTTTACCTTGCCGAAAAACGCGCTGTATTCAGTTTTTCTGACGTTAGTGCAGAACTTAAACTGATGGACGGACAGTTTATTCCTTATAAGGATATTCTGCCGGCAAACAGTAAGATCATTATAGATGTGAACAGAAAACAGCTTATGGAAAGCATTGATCGTGCTTCTCTTCTGGCAAGGTCGGGCAAGAATAATCTCGTAAAGTTCGAGATCAGTGAAAATACTATTACTGTCACATCGGATTCTGAAGAAGGAACCGTCCGGGAAGACATTACAGTGAATAAGAGCGGAGATGACCTGATGATCGGTTTCAATGCAATTTATCTTAAGGATGTTTTGAAGGCAATTGACGAAGATGAGATTCGGATTTTATTTAATTCGTCAATTGATCCGTGCCTGGTCAAACCGTTTGACGGAAATGAATATGAATACCTTGTCCTTCCGGTAAGGATTTGATTTATGTATATTAAAAATATTGAATTAAAGAATTTCAGAAACTACGAAGATTTTTCAATTGAATTCGATCAGGGTGTAAATCTGATTATCGGGAAAAACGCACAGGGTAAGACCAATCTGATTGAAGCCGTTTATCTGACGTCAATGGGAAGATCTTTTCGTACGACCCGGGACAGTGATTTGATTCGATTCGGATGCGACACAGCTTTTATCAGAGTGGAGGCGTCAAAGGAACTGATCGATACCCGGGTCGAGGTTTTGATCAACAGGAACTCAAGGAAAGCAATCAAAAAAGATGGCACCTTTGTCCGTAAGACATCACAGTTGATGAAAAACATCATTCTGGTTATCTTTTCTCCGGAGGATCTGAGAATTGTCAAAGACGAGCCGGAAAAGAGGCGTCGGTTTATTGATCGGGAGCTGGCGCAGATTCGTCCTGCCTACTATAATAGTCTGGGGAGCTATAAAAAGGCGCTGATGCAGCGGAATCAGTACTTAAAGGAAGAATATGTTGATGAGAATGTATTATCGCTGTGGGACGCGCAGATCGTGAAATACGGTGCGGAAGTGATGCGTCACCGGAAGCGTTTTATCGATGAGATCAATGTCTGCAGCGGACGAATTCACAGTGGGATCACGAACGGCTCAGAGGAACTGAAAATCGAGTACGATCCGAATCAGCCTTATCAGGATAACTTATCCGAGCAGGAAAAAATCCTGGAGGAAGCATTGCGGGATTCCTGTGAAATGGATATTCGTATGAGGACAACCGGACGTGGACCGCATAAGGACGACTTGAAGTTTTTTGTGAACGGGGTCAATGTCCGAAAATATGGTTCACAGGGACAGCAGCGTACCTGCGCTCTTTCTTTGAAGCTTGCGGAACTTGATTTTATACGAGAGGAGACAGGTGAAAATGGAATTCTTCTGCTCGATGATGTGATGAGTGAGCTCGACGCTGTGCGGCGGGAGTATCTCGTTCGAGCTTTGTCGGGAATCCAGCTTTTTATTACGGCTACGGAAGTGGATCAAAGGCTTTTAAATGCGTATAAAGATGTAAAAATTATTAAAATTGATCACGGACGAGCGGTCAGTGAATAACCATCGAAAAATTGTGACTTAAGTATATATTCATACCTTGATTTTATTGTTTATTTTTTAATGGAAAATGAGCGAATAGAACGGTTTTTATTAAGTGAATAATATTATTTTACTATTATAGGCGATTTTCTTGTAAAATCGCTTGTTTTATTGTATACTAAATAATAAATAATTGATTAAAACCAGTATAAAAGGATGACAGTATATGGCAGAAAAAGATATCAGAAATAGTAATTATGATGCGGAAGCGATACAGGTACTGGAGGGTCTGGAAGCGGTCAGAATGAGGCCGGGTATGTATATCGGCACGACTGGACCGCGCGGACTTCATCATCTTGTTTATGAGATTGTGGACAACAGTATCGATGAGGCGCTTGCAGGTTATTGCAGGAATATTAATGTAGTGATCAGAGAGGATAACTCGATTCTTGTGGAAGATGACGGAAGAGGAATGCCTGTCGATGATCATCCGAAGCTGGGAATACCTGCAGTGGAAGTTATTCACACTGTTTTGCACGCAGGTGGAAAATTCGGAGGCGGAGGATACAAGGTGTCCGGAGGATTACATGGCGTCGGCGCATCGGTTGTGAACGCTTTGTCGACCAGGATGATTATCGATGTCAGCCGAAATGGAAAAATCTATAATATCGAGTTCGCCCGAGGTGTTACAACATCGCCTCTGAGGGTCGTCGGGACGTCTGAACATACGGGTTCCAGGACTCAGTTCTGGCCGGATCCGGAGATCTTTGACGAGACAGATTTTGATTTTGAGACACTGCAGCACCGTCTCAGAGAGACGGCTTTTTTGACAAAAGGGATACGTATCAAACTGGAGGATCAACGACCGGACAATCAAAAAGAGGAAATCTATCATTATGAAGGCGGTCTAAAGGAATTTGTCAGACATTTGAATATAAATAAAGATTCTGTTCATGCGGACATCATTTATTTTGAGAAGAGTGAAGGCGACCATGAAGTGGAAGTTGCTATGCAGTATACTGACCGATATAATGAAATGATTTATTCTTTTGCAAATAATATTCGTACGACGGAAGGCGGCAGTCATATTGCGGGCTTTAAGTCCGCGCTTACAAGAGTTTTAAATGACTATGCCAGAAGGAACAAATTGTTTAAGGATGGTGACAGCCTTTCCGGAGAGGATGTGCGTGAAGGTCTGACAGCGATTGTATCTGTTAAACTGGAAGAACCGCAGTTTGAGGGTCAGACAAAGACTAAACTCGGAAACAGCGAGATGAGAGGTTTTGTCGATACAACGACGAGTGCATTTTTATCTGCGTTCCTTGATGAGAATCCGCAGCAGGCCAGGATGATTCTGGATAAGTGTTTGCGGGCGTCCAGAGCGAGAGAGGCTGCGCGAAAAGCAAGAGAATTGACAAGAAGAAAAGGTGCACTGGATAATTTGTCCCTTCCGGGAAAACTTGCAGACTGTTCGGAGAAGGATCCGGCGCTTTCGGAGATTTTTCTTGTTGAGGGTGACTCTGCCGGCGGCAGTGCTAAGCAGGGCAGAGACCGAAAGAGGCAAGCTGTTCTCCCTCTAAGAGGTAAAATACTTAATGTTGAGAAGGCGCGTCAGGACAGGATGCTGAATTCTGACGAAATCAAAAATATGATTACGGCATTCGGCTGTGGTATCGGTGATGAGTTTAATATCGAAAAACTCAGATATCATAAAATTATCATCATGACCGATGCAGATGTTGACGGAGCGCATATTCGAACGCTTCTATTGACATTTTTCTTCAGATATATGACACCGCTTATTGAGCAGGGTTATGTGTACGCGGCTCAACCGCCTCTTTTCCGTGTAAAAAAGGGAAAAGAATTGCATTACACTTATTCTGAAAAGGAACAGAATCAGCTTCTGAAGGAAATGGAAAACAAACCGGGTAAACTTGAGATTCAGCGTTATAAAGGTCTTGGAGAGATGGATTTTAATCAGCTCTGGGAGACAACGATGGATTATTACAATAGAACACTTATTCAGATTACTGTTGAAGACGCGACTGCAGCGGATGAGATTTTCACGACGCTGATGGGGGATAAAGTACCCCCGAGACGTGAATTTATCCGAAAAAATGCGAAACGCGCTACACTTGATATCTAGCGGGGGTAAATAAATTTGGATACAACACTGACTGAAGACAGTAAATTAATAAGGCATGAAATACATGACGAGATGAGGGATTCTTACATTGACTACGCGATGAGTGTCATTGTAGGACGTGCTCTTCCGGATGTGCGTGACGGGATGAAACCTGTGCACAGAAGGATTTTATACGGAATGTCCCAGCTTGGTATTACGCCGGAGAAACCATATAAAAAATCAGCCAGAATTGTCGGTGAGGTTATGGGTAAATATCACCCGCACGGAGACAGTTCAATTTACGATGCCATGGTCAGAATGGCCCAGGACTTCTCGATGCGGTATATGCTTGTAGATGGCCACGGAAATTTCGGCTCCATCGACGGCGACGGTGCGGCAGCCCAGCGATATACAGAAGCCAGGATGACGCCGTATACACAGCAGATGCTTCGGGATATTGAAAAAGATACGGTAGATTTTGTTCCGAATTTCGACGGAGAAGAAAAAGAGCCGGTTGTATTGCCAAGTCGTTATCCGAATCTTCTTGTCAATGGTGCTAACGGAATTGCAGTAGGCATGGCCACATCCATTCCTCCGCATAATCTTGGTGAAATTATCGATGCGACTGTAAAGATGATCGATGATGAGAACTGCACGGTGGAAGACCTGATGGAGATTGTCAAAGGACCGGATTTCCCTACAGGGGCTAAAATTCTTGGAAAAGCCGGAATCCGTGAAGCTTATACAACGGGCGTCGGAAAGGTTAAAGTACGTTCCTGTTGTGAAATAGAAGAATCAAACCGCGGGAAGATGCGAATAGTAGTTACGGAAATTCCGTATCAGGTCAATAAGGCGCGTCTGATCGAAAGAATTGCTGATCTTGTAAAAGATAAGAGCATTGAAGGTATCACGGAGATCCGCGATGAATCTAATCGCGAAGGAATGAGGATTGTTATCGAACTTAAAAGAGATGCTAATCCTCAGATCACTCTCAACAAGCTTTATAAACATACGGCGCTGCAGCAGAATTTCAGCTGTATTATGATCGCGCTCGTCGACGGACAGCCGAGGACATTGAATCTTTATGATATTCTGGATGAGTATCTGAAGTTTCAGAAAGAAGTTCTTACCAGACGTACGCAGTTCGATCTTAATAAGGCTGAAGCAAGAGCTCATATTCTGGAAGGTCTGCGAATTGCACTTGACAACATTGATGAAATCATCCGCATTATCAGAAGTTCTTATGATGATGCCAGGGAAAGGCTGATGGAACGTTTTGGGCTTTCGGAAATTCAGGCACAGGCGATTCTTGATATGCGACTTGCCAGACTTCAGGGTCTTGAACGGGAAAAGATTGAAAATGAATATATTGATCTGATGAAAAAGATCGCTTATTATAAATCACTTCTCGCAGACGAACATCTGCTGATGGGTGTTGTCAAAGATGAACTTCTTGAAATCAAGGAGAAATATGGTGACGAGAGACGCACCAGGCTCGCGCCTGATGAAGATGAACTTGATGACGAGGATCTGGTTGAAGAGCAGCTTGTGGCGATCACACTCACTCACCTTGGATATATCAAGCGCGTTCCTGCAAATACGTTTAAGGCACAGAAACGCGGAGGAAAAGGAATTACAGGTCTGACAACAAGAAACAATGATTTTGTTAAGGATCTGCTCATGACTTCTACTCACGATTATCTGATGTTCTTTACAAATACCGGAAAAGTGCATAAAATGAAGGCTTTTCAGGTTCCGGAAGCATCACGTACTGCCAGGGGAACCCCGGCGATTAACTTTTTAAGTTTGATGCAGAGGGAACGGATTACCGCGATTATTCCAGTCAGCGACTTCAAAGAAGATCGTTATCTGATCGCTGTTACTAAGAACGGCACAATTAAAAAAACGGCGGTATCTGAATTTGATACACGCCGGCAGAATGGAATTATTGCCGTCAAGCTTAAAGACGGAGATCAGCTAATCGATGTCAAAGAGAGTACCGGGCACAGTGACATTATAATTGTTACCAGGAATGGTAAATCAATTCGCTTTTCTGAAGAAGATGTACGTCCGATGGGAAGAGTCGCCGGTGGTGTGAGAGCAATCAGGCTGGAGGAGGATGATGAAGTTGTTTCTATGTCGCTCGTGATGCGCGGTGAAAAGCTGCTCGTCGTAACTGAAAACGGATACGGGAAACGTACTCCGATCGAAAGTTACAAGACGCAGACTCGAGGTGGAAAAGGGCTTCTGACTTACGACAAAGCAAAATTCGACAAGACCGGTGTGCTTGTCGGCGCAATGGTTGTTGCGGAAGATGATGAGGTTCTCCTGATTAACTCGGAAGGAATCATTATTCGAATCAAAGCAGATGATGTATCGATTCTCGGAAGAGCGACACAAGGTGTCAAAATTATGAAGGTCGAAGACGAAGCAAAGATCGTGGCGATGGCCAGGGTTATCCGTGAAGATGACGTTACCGCAGATTATAATAAAAAGAACGACGTGCAGGGTGAACAGCTTGAATTGTGATGTCGGGTATTTTATCGGAGATGGTCCAGTATAGATTTGCAGTTTTCAGACCCGGAAGTTTGATTTTTATTAATTTAAATGACAAAAGATATTTTCTGATAAATTTGGGTATATATTTTTTGTAAAATACTTAGAAATATATTCTAATAATGGGAGGATATCAATGGATGAATTAAAGTTTATTATACCGGGCAAACCTGCATATCTGACAATGATCAGACTTGCAATCAGTTCGATAGCAACGACAGCCGGTTTTGACCTTGATGCCATCGATGATATTAAGACAGCAGTCAGTGAGGCGTGTAAAAATATATCATGCCACGGATACGACGGTTTTTCGGAACAGTATGAATTAGATTGTTTTGTCGAACAGGGCAGAATAGAAATCACGATAATGGATGGTGATTCCCATTCGATTTATAAAGATAAAAAACCTTGCAAGCAATGTCCTCAGGAAGGTGATTTAGGTGTGTACGTGATTAAAACACTGGTCAATGAAGTAGATTTCGGTATCAGTGAAAACGGAAATAAAAAAATCACTATGGTTAAGAGAGTATAAAGGTTAAAAGAGATAAAATGCCGGATTTGGAAGAGTTTATTAAATATAAAGCAAATCCCACAAATGAATTAAGAAATGAACTTGTTGAAAAGTATCTCTATATGGTTGATATCCTGATCAGAAAGTATCTCGGAAAAGGTGTCGATTATGATGATTTGTATCAGGTAGGTGCGCTTGCGCTGGTTCAGGCGGTGGAACGTTTTGATCCGAATCGCGGATTTGAATTCAGTTCCTTTGCCACACCGACGATTCTTGGTGAGATTAAAAAGTATTTCCGTGATAAGCAATGGAGTCTGAAGGTTCCAAGAAGGCTGAAGGAAATTGCTGCGAAGGTTCAGACGGCAAAGGATGAACTATATCTGGAATATCATAGAATACCTACAATCGAAGAGATTTCTGCTGAAACGGGTTTTTCAGAAGAACAGATCATTGAAGCGATGGAAGGTTCTCAGGCTTATGGAACCTACTCATTGGATAAAACCTTTGATGACGTTGGTGAAGACGGGGATAATGCTTTTTTGGAGAAGTATACGGGATTTGATGAGAAGGGATACGACCGGATTGAAATGAATGAGATCATAACTAAAGTTATGAATCAGCTCAGCGATCAGCATCGGTATATCTTCCGCGAACGTTTTATTTACAATCGTTCGCAGGCAGATATCGCGAAGACACTGGGTGTTTCACAAATGACAGTATCCCGTGCTGAAAGAAGCATTGTCAGCCAGTTCAGAGAGGAATTGGATAAGCAGCATTTATAAAGTAGAATCTATTTCTTACCCGGTAATAATGCATATAAAAACAGATCATTACGCTGTGTTCGCAGTATAATGATCTGTTTTGATGTTTTAGGAAAGGAATGGATCTAATGTGCATCCTGCTTCATCACTCTGATTGAATTGGTTTCTGTGGTTCCTGTGTGTGAAAGGCAGGAAAACTATTGTTTAATTACAGAGTCTTTTTAGGTAGATTGGCTTGTATATTATCTTCTTGTTTTCAATCTGACATATCCGCCCCAGTGCCGCCCGTTACCGGACGGCAGCTGTATTGGATATATTTATTAGAATTGAGAAAGTTATGAGGCTGATTTATCTTGACAGATCATGACTTTTATCGAAAAAACTGATCGTATCTGTATCTGTCATACCTGTTTCATAATATGAATCAGTTGTAATTGAATACTTACTGTTCCCTTTATAAAAGATTCTACCATAAGAATCTTTAAGAGTCACTCTTTTATTCAAATTATCTTTAATTGTTCCGAGATTATTCAGAACAGTGACTCGACTGTTTCCAGTTACGATCCATATACTATTTCTGCCGATTGATACTCTGCAGTAACTGTTTTGCTTTGATGATTTCCTCTTATTACGGATAATCGCGCCGGCCAGCGTACTGCAGCCTTTCATCCTGACATCCAGTTTACTTCCAGTGTCCCAAATAATATCCCCTGTCATTTTCTGGTCATAGGCTATTAATTTACAATCAGTTGAGGCGTTCGTATTTGAAGTATCCTGATTCATTTTCCTTTTTTTGTCAATCACTTTCAGAAAATAGCGATTCTTACCTGTTGTTTTAATGTTGACATTATTGAGCAGAATTCTGGATGATGTGTTTTCTGTATAAAACATACCGGAATTCTCTGCCTTTAGAAAACCTCCTTCCATATAAAAGCAAGAATCTCCGTAAGAGGAAGCGCTCTTTGTCAGGATCACATTCCAGTCTCGATTTGTTTTATCAGCTGAACTTTTTTTACCGAAAAGTCTTGTTTTATAAAGTTCTACTGAGCCGGTGCCCTCAATTCGGGCAGCTTCGGATTGATTCGCTTTAACTGTGGCGTATCCGATCGAAGTACTGAAATTTGAGTAAACAGCCGGCGATTCTTTCCCTGTGGAAGTATATGTACCTCCTTTTACTACAAGAGTTCCGTAATTGTTTACTAATGGTGATGAAAACGGACCTTTTGTTGATACTTTCAGATTATTTGCATACAGTGTCCCGATCTGGGATGCTGTAATGCCATCTGAATTCTTCTTTTCAGTGATAATTGTACTGTCTGCGACACCAATTTCACTATTTCCGCAGGAAAAGATCCCTGAGGAATTATTCGCTGCGGTTGTGATCCGGCTGTTTTTAATACAGGTCGTTCCGCTGATACCGAGAATGGCGGATACTGTGCCACAGGATCCGGCTTTTTTGGTATCCGATGCTCCTTTTATTTTTTTTGATACCGTGACATTTTTTAGGAGCACCTGGGAATTTCTGTTAACCAGAATCACATTTTCATTTTGTTTTGAAGAAATGATCGTTTTACCGGTCAGAACAGTATCAGAATACAAAATCTGTTTGGCCTTATATTTTACAGATGAAGAAGAGGTAGAGTTCTTATCTGTTTCATATGAAAAACTATCGGGACTCTTTGTTTCTACGATGCTTTTCTTATTTCGGCTATTGGTTCCTGATGAATTCCGATTTGCCTGACCGGTATTGGATGATGATGAATCGCCTGTGCACCCGGCGAGCAGAAATAAAAGCACTGCTGTAATAAGCCAAAGTGACGTGACTTTTCTTTTCATCGACTAATCTCCCCTGATTTTTAATCTCCAATCCTGTTGAACAAAGCAGTTTATTAATGTTATTGTTTGATTATACTTAGGATTTCAGGTCTTGTTTGTCTGGCCCTGTATCCTTTTGACACATAGAATATAATCGAAAAACTTAAAACGAACTTAAAATTATAATTAAAATTAAACTAAAAAAACGTTATTTTATCAGAAAATGTTAAAGTATTGCGGGAAAAGAATTTGTTTTCTGTTTTACAGTCTCTTCACTTTATTAAAACTAAAAGCCGCCCGGTCGGGCAGCTTTTTTACAAAGTGATTTGTATGGTCAGTGATTTTTCATCTTCTGTTGATGCAGTAATACTTCCTTTATGCGCGTTGACGATGGACTGTGCAATGGAAAGTCCGATTCCATACCCACCGGTTTCGGAATTTCTGGATTTATCTGTTCGATAAAACCTGTCAAAGAGATATTTCAGACTTTCTCTCGGCATAGACGGTGTCGTGTTGAATATGGTAAGTTGAATCCCTTTTCCTTTCGGATGAAGGTCAATGCGGATCGTGCCGTTCTCCTCTGAATATTTTAAGGCATTGTCCAGCAGGATTGATACCAGTCTGCGTATCGCTTTCTCATCTCCGCAGTAAGAGAGTCCCGGCGTAATATTGCAGTTGAACATTTTGTTTTCTACAACAGCCCGGCTTTGAAATGAATCAGCTGTTTCCTGAACGGAATCCGATAAAGGAAAATCAATCATCATTGTTGTCCTGTTTTGTTCGTCCATTCTTGCCAGATAGACCAGTTCGTTTGTCAGGCCGGCCATACGCTGCGTCTGCATTTTAATGTCATTCAGCCATTCGTTTTCACCTGATTCCATTTCAATAACCGTGACGTCGGCATCAATTGTCGCAAGCGGCGTTTTTAGTTCATGACCGGCATCTGTTATGAAACGTTTTTGTTTTTCATAACTCTCTGAAACTGGTCTGAAGATCCAGTCTGAGAAAATGATGATCAGCATAAAAACGGCCAGGATTCCAACAAGGGAGACTGCAGTGCAGGCCATTAGTGTCTTATGAAAGCTGGTGAGCTGCCGATTGTAGTCAACAAAGAAGATAACTGCGATATTATCAATCCTGGTTTTTTTATAACGATATCCTTTGATCGATCCACGTTCATTACCGCTTTTTTTTGCTTTATTTGCCATAAAAACCGCTTTTTCTTCAGATATACTGTATTTATATCGTTCGGAAATGACTGGTTTTGGATTCCGGCCATCCGGATAAAAGGCAACATAGAAATCCGATGAGTCGTTTGCTCTTCCTAAGCGTCCGATTTCATGTGGAATATCGAACATTTTGTAAAAATCGTCATTAAAGATAAGATCAAGGTCCGTAACGCTGTTTATCGTGATTGAATCCAGTTTTTCATCGGC
Organism: uncultured Eubacteriales bacterium; assembly: GCA_900318155.1. Lineage (GTDB taxonomy): Bacteria > Bacillota > Clostridia > Peptostreptococcales > Anaerovoracaceae > Aminicella. The sequence continues at coordinate 14,874 of ONJN01000084.1, read as the reverse complement.
TTCTTTGATTGTGTTTCTGTAAATCGAAATATTGATCGTCATCATGATCGTGAATAAAACAAGAACAACCGAGATCATGGAGATCGCAATAAATTTGTAACGTAATTTCGTAATCATCGCTCATTCCTCCGGTTCTGGGTCACTGATCGCTGATCTCTTCAATCGAGTAACCGGTATTCCTGGTCGCTTTGATTTTGATATTGGCGTTGAGCTTTGTCAGCTTTTTGCGGAGGTAGGAAATGTAGACCCAGACTGTATTGATTTCCGCTTCACTGTCGTAGCCCCAGATGCGTTCAAAAATATGTTCTGTAGGAATGATACTATTTTGATTGGACATGAGCAGTTCCATGACCTGATACTCTTTATTGGCGAGGCGGTAGCTGCCGGCCGGCGATGAGAGCTCAAAAGATTTCTGGTCGAGAGAAATATTGCCGATTCTGAGCACACTGTTCGGCGAAGCGATTTGCGTGCGGGTCATGGCGCGAATCCTTGCAAGGAGTTCTTTTGGGTCGAAGGGCTTTGTCAGGTAGTCGTTGGCACCGAGATCGAGGCCCCTTACTTTGTCGTCGATTTCGGATTTTGCCGTCAAAAGGATGACCGGTACCAGATTTCCACGTTCGCGGATTGTTTTCAGCACGGTTAGTCCGTCCATTTTCGGCATCATGATGTCGAGGATGACACCATCGTAGTTTTCTGTATCGAGATAGTCCAGTGCCTCTTCTCCGTCGTAAACAGCGTCGACAGAGTAATTGCTGTGCGTGAGTATTCTCACCAGTGCTTTGGACAGGGATTTTTCATCTTCTGCAAGGAGCAGTCGCATGTTTACCTCTTTTCTTTTGTCAGAATGTAGCTTTTAAGGAAGGAACGAGCCCTGCGGCCTGCCGGGGCAGTGAAACTGCCGCCGAAAGCTGCTGACTGCCTGAGTTTCACAAGGGATTGTTAACAGTTACCGGGGAAAACATAGTCCAGCTTTTCACGGGCGATGCTCAGCAGCCGATAGATTTTACTGATTTCTGTAGCCGGTCGGTCCGTCATTTGATAACGTGGGAAAAAGCGGGTGATGTGAAGAGGAATATCATGTCCCTTCCCGTTTTTCAGGGACGCGATCCAGGATGTAATCGCACGTATTTCTTCCTCGGTATCGTTTTCGCCCGGCACAATGAGTGTTGTGATTTCGATATGGCAGAAACGAGCGGCTTCAGCGATAAAAGCCTTTGTCATTGCCAAATCACCTCCGAGTACGTCGCGGTAATAGTCACTGCGGAAACTTTTCAGGTCGATGTTCATCGCGTCGATGTACGGTTTCAGTTCTTCCAGTACCTCCAGCGAAGCTGTTCCGTTGGTCACAATTACGTTTTTCATACCGTTTTTATGGACGAGCCGGGCGGTATCACGCACGTATTCATAGCCGATCAGCGCTTCATTATATGTAAAAGCGATACCGATATTGTTTCGGTCTCTGAGTTCAAGCGCCAGTCCGGCCAGCTCTTGAGGAGTGACAAAGCGCGTCTTTGCTTCCTGTGGTGTAATCATTGAAATTTCATTGTTTTGACAAAACGGACAGTGTAGATTACAGCCATAACTTCCCACCGATAAAATCATACTTCCGGGATAAAAACGGCGGAGCGGTTTTTTTTCAATCGGATCAAGAGCGACCGCCGTCAGTTTACCGTAGTTTGTACAGATCATTTTCCCGTCTTTCATCGTCCGGGCGCGGCAAAAACCGGTTTCACCTTCCACCGGACTGCAATGACGGAAGCATACGCTGCATTGGTTTTTCATGCTGATTCCTCCGATTCTCAGAAATGCCGAACGACTTCAAAGCGGTAAACTTTTATATTATTGTCGCTTACAGGGATGCCGGCTTTTCTTTTTGCTATTTTGATCTGCTCCATCGGAGTGTCCACGCCATCAAGATTTGGCAGCAGCAGGCCGCTCTGAGCGCCTTTGGTAACGATGACGCCGTATTTTTTGACATCGAGTTCTGCCAGGGAGTGAACCTGTTCAGCAGGGCTCAGTACATCGACGCTGTATTCCAGCTTATCCAGCTCGTCTGCCTGAACCGCGTGAAAGCGGGTGTCTCTGGTTGAGGAGCTGATTGCGTTTTCGATGATCTCTCTGGCGACGGAGTCACGAAGTCCTTTGATTGTGCCGATGCAGCCGCGCAGTTGTCCTTCTTTATGGAGCGAAACAAAGACGCCGGCCTTCCGGTCGGTCATTTCGGACGGCAAATCTTCCGGAACAGGAATTTTTTGTCCGGTTCTGACGTAAGTCTCGATTGTTTTCCTGGCGAGCTTAACGTAGGAATCTTCATTCTTTTTCTTTTCAGAGAGTTCTGCGGCTTTCTTTACACTCCACTGATCGAGGAAATTGCGGGTCTCATCAGGGTCGTTGATCGTATAAGTGCAGACGCCGTATCCTACACCGGTTACATCCTGGTAGCTGAGTTTTTCAGGTGTGACGGACGTCCGGTCAAGTGCTCCGGCCATGATTATAAATGAGCGGTGACCGCATTCGGCCGCTTTTTCGCAGAAGACCGGGTCAAAGTCCAGTAGTTTTCCGAACGATGCGTCTCCCATGACATCCATAATCTGCTCGTCGTAATACGGGCCTTCGTCGGCAAAACCGTACGGACCGAATGGTGACAGTTTATGGGAAAGATCGCCGCTTCCGATAAAAGCAACGCGCCGGCCGGTATTTTCAGAAGCTTCTTTCAGGAGCATGCCGACGCGGTAATGATCCGAATAAGGGAGTCCTGAAAGACCGATGCGAACAACCTTAAAGTCTGTGTAGTTTTTTCTGAGAAAATAAAGCGGGATCAGTGTCGCATGATCAAGATTCCGGTATTCGCCGCGCTGACCGAGCAGCCCGGCGTCGACTTTATCCCTGTCTGCGAGACGGCAGAATTCCGCGATCAGTTCAGTGTCATAATCGACCTCGAGTCGCACATCGTCCGCGTCAAAGGCTTCCAGTGAGCCGACAGCATGTTCGCCGTCCGAAATATTGAAATAGTCAGTGTATAAAACGTTGTGCGGAGACGCGACAATGACAGTATCAGGTTTTGTCGCCGCAACGAACTGAGATGCTTTTTCATAAGCGTCGATCGTAATCTGGATCATGGCTTCTGTTCCTTTGCCGACTTCCGGAATGATCATCGGCGGGTGCGGAACCATAACAGCACTTACAATTGACATGATGTACCTCCTTGTTTTTTAGAACGGCAGATCCTTTGTCCGATTTATCCCGTTGTCTGCGCAGAGCGCCGGTCTTTCAGGATCTGCGGTAAAATGTTACACATTGAACCGATCAGGATGAAAATAATGCCGATAACTTTGCTGACCGGCATTGGGTCGCCCAGGATGAACAGTGCGAGAATCGGCGCCAGGATCGGTTTAAAAAAGAATACCAGTGAAACCATGCTTACCGGCACACTTTCCATGGCCATGAAATAGCAGGCATAGCCGATTCCTGTCACGCCGATGCAGATATAGATCAGATACGGCAGGATCGACAAAGAATACCCTTGGAAAAAAGGAATGTTCGCGAATTTTCCGAGGCCGACTTTGTTCAGGAACGACGCGAGCGCCGGAATATGAGAAAAGAGTGATAAAATGACCATCTCGGTCCCTCCAAATAGAAATCCCATGCACGACGCCGCGAGCCCGCCGAATTTGACGCTGGGCTTTTTTCCGAGCACTCCGTACAGCGCGAACAGAAGCGCCGAGAGAATCGACAGTGTCACGCCCCGCGGATCAAGCCTCATGTTTATAATGTTGATAATGAAGAGGATTCCCACAATGTCCAGTGCGAGCGCCAGAATATTTCGTTTATAAATCGGGTCCCGAAGCAGCAGATGCGCGAACAGCAGTACAAACACCGGGTTGCTTGAAAACAGAATTGCCACGACGGAAGCGTCCGTATAGATGAGCGCTGTCTGATACAGCGACATCGACAAAGTGATTCCGATAAAGCCCGAGATCGCGAACATCCGCATGTCCGACGCGGTAAAACGCAGTCCACGTAACTTCAGATGCTTCAGGGCAAAGGGCAGAAGCACGAGTCCGCCCACGATAAATCTCGTGAACGTCATCTGGATCGGGTTAATGTTGCCAAGCAGTTTCAGCACAATCTCCATCGTACTGAATAAAATGGTGGTTATGGCGATGTAAAGATATCCTTTTTTCAAAATTGGATCAGACCTTTCTTTAAGTAATTTATATAATACAAGACAGTAATTGAAAAATCTCCGAAAACTGACTGTCTCGGTGAAAACAGCAAATGTAGCATGGTTCACTGTGACCGGACTTCGTCGATCCCCGCGTTTGCCAGTTCATCGGCACGATTGTTCATTTCCGTCACGTGCGTGAAATCGTCAAAGGAAAAATCTTTGCCGTTCCATTCTGTGAATTTGCGATACAGTTTTCCGGAATCGGCGGAGCCGCTGTTGAAATTGACGTGTCCTTTGACACGGAAGAACCGGACGTCGTGTTTTCTGACCAGCGCCAGCAGTTCTTTCCAGAGTTCCTGATTTTCTACAGGTTTCCTGGATGCGGTTTTCCAGCCGTTTTTTTCCCAGGATTTATACCAGCCGTTCCGGAAGCAATTCATCACGTACGAGCTGTCAGAAAAGAGGTCGATTAAAAGGCCGTCTTTCTTTAAAGCTTTGAATGCTTCGATAACAGCGGTGAGTTCCATGCGGTTGTTGGTAGTATTTTTTTCGCCGCCGTGCAGCTCTTTTCGGTGTTCGCCGTATTCCAGGACGGCGCCCCAGCCGCCGACGTTTTGCCTGTTCTGGTTGCCCGAACAGGCGCCGTCAGTATATATTTTAACGATATTTGGCATGTTTTTCTGGCGGAACCAGCGGGGTCAGACAGGGTGATTCGCTTTGACCCGGGGTTCCTGTTCCTTTCATTTTTTAGCAGAGCGCAGTTACTGTGAGAGCTGTTCACTGTAGTGCCGGCTCCGATATTTCAACTATATGATAACACAACAGGCCGCTTTTAGTTCATATCTTCTTAATTCTCTTTTTTACAGATTGAAATCAGAAATTATTATTGGTATAATCAATTCAATAATTCACCATATGCGCAGGAAGTAAAGGAGGACTTATGATGGGCGTAAAGAATGGTGCGAATGATACAGAAAAAACCACCCTTAATATTTCTCTGACGGTGGAAGAAAAGAAAAAGCTGAAAATATACGCTGCTGAGCATGGAATAACCGTTTCAGCAATCATTCAGAAGTTCATTTCAACGCTGGACAGAAAGGAGAATAGACAGGATGTCGTTTAGTAAGTACATAGATGCTGATATTCTGAAGAAATTCGAATTTCGAAATTATGGTCATGCGTTGGAGATTCTGTATGAGAGTTTTTTTGAAGAATGGCGGGAGATTCAGGAGTGTCTCCGACAGTTGAAATTGACTGTGCAGGATATCACAAAGGCTGGCGGGAATGAAAGTCCTGTCCCCAAGAAGTTCGATGATGTTCTTTATCCATATGGGTGGCGGGAAATACGGATATCAGGGGATTTGGTGGTCAAGAAATACCCGAGGAAAACAGCACAGCGCCGAGGTCGCTTCGCTGATGAACCGTATGAAACTGAGACAATCAAGGGATATATAGATGGTCACAATATTGATTTTTTAAAGAATAAAGTAGCGTTTGACCTTGAATGGAACAGTAAAGATCAGACGTTTGACCGGGATTTACTGGCAATGAGAACATATTTTGACTGTGGTCTAATTGATTGTGGTGTCATAGTAACCCGAGCGGAGGAATTGAATGATATTTTCAAGGAGATAGGGATTATGGCGAAGTATGGGGCTTCCACAACATGGATGGGAAAACTTACATACAGACTGGATAGCAGGAGAAATGGCGGATGTCCCGTGCTTGCTATTGGTATCAGGAAGGAGTGTGTCGAAGGATATGAGCGACTTGAAGCATACAGTAAACGACTTTCGGAACTTTACGAAGGGTAAGAAATACAACACAATTTACGCTGATCCACCGTGGCGGTTTCAGAACAGAAGAGGTAAAGTTGCTCCTGAGCATAAGCGGTTAAATCGTTATGAAACGATGACTCTGGATGAAATCAAGGCTTTGCCTGTCAATGAAATAGCGGATGAGAAGGCCCATCTGTATTTATGGATCCCGAATGCAATGCTTCCGGACGGACTCGCTGTTATGGATGCCTGGGGGTTTGACTACAAGGGGAACATCGTATGGGAAAAGGTGCGGAAAGATGGTATGCCCGATGGACGTGGCGTCGGTTTCTATTTCCGTAATGTGACTGAATTGCTGCTCTTTGGCATAAAGAAAAAAAGTGCTCCGAACCGCACGCTTGCACCTGCCAGATCCCAGGTGAATCTGATACGAACGCGAAAGCGAGAACACAGCAGGAAGCCGGATGAAATTATCCCTATTATTGAAGCCTGCTCTCTTCCAAATCGCATCGAGTTATTTGCACGTGGTGACCGTGAAGGATGGGACATGTGGGGCAATCAGGCAACGGCTGATTATGAGCCGACCTGGAATACGTATAAGAATCACACGGCAGCAGGTGAAAGTGATGTCTGAAATGAATTATCTGAGGGGGTTTTATGGGACTTGAATTTTGTTCTTTTGCGAGCGGGAGCTCGGGGAACTGCTATTTTGTCAGGAATGATGAAACGGTTCTTCTTGTCGATACCGGGATCGCCGGAAAGCATATTAAAGCCGGATTGAAAAACTGTGGCGCGAAGCTGGCGGATGTTGACGGGATTCTTTTGACACATGAACATGCGGATCATGTGAAAAGTATCCGGATGATTGGCCGGGAAGCTGAGAATGCAACTGTTTACGGGACAAAGGGCACTCTTGAGTGTGTGCGTGAACGTCTTCCGCAGAATCGTGTGGAAGTAATCTGCAGGAGAGAACATTTTGAAATCGGGAATATTCGTGTTGCGAGTTTTGCTTTGTCGCATGACGCTGCGGATCCGGTCGGATATACGTTTGAAAACGGCAGACACAAGGTGTCGATCTTAACGGACACAGGCTGTGTGACCAGGGAGATTTTTGAAGAGGTGGAAGATTCCGACGCGCTGATTCTGGAAGCGAATCATGAAGTGAACATTCTGCGGGTGGGGCCGTATCCGTATGCATTGAAACGGAGAATTCTGGGAAAACACGGTCATTTATCGAATGAAGCGGCCGGAGAACTCCTTTGCCGGATCCTGGAGCGGGCAGAAGGTTATCGAAAGCCGGAGATTGTCCTGGGTCATCTAAGTAAAGAGAACAACACGCCGGCGCAGGCTTTCCTGACCGTGCGGAATATGTTGTTTGAAGAGGATTTTTTTGTTGATAAAAATCTGAAACTGACCGTCGCGGAGCGCGATGCTCCGACTCCGTTGATCAGGATCGATTGAGAAGACGACGACAACCAAAAAAGGGCTGGCGCATTTGAAATTAAATGCGCCAGCTTCACTTTTTTTTCTTAGTCACTGTCAAAAGGTCTTCAGCTGTTCTGTCAGTATCGGCAGAATCTCGTGCAGATCGCCAATGATTCCAGCTGTTGCGATCTCAAAGATTGGTACAGTGTGATCGTCGTTTATTGCCAGTATCTGTTTGGAATCGGTCATTCCGAACCGATGTTGAAGAGAACCGGAGATACCGCAGGCAATATACAGATCTGGTGTAACTGTACGACCGTTAATGCCGATCAGATATTTTCTCGGCGCGAAACCAGATACAACGGCCGCGCGCGACGCCCCGACTGAGACCGGTGATTTATTAAGTGGTCCCCAGGGAATACTATCTGAGTCGCCGGAAATCATTAATGATATCTCTGTCTCTGTATCAGGTGATGCCTCGTTGTTTTTTTTCGATGCTTCGATTTTATTGCGGAGCGTTTCCGCGAGGTTTTCCACAAGCCGGAAACCCTCCGCGCTTCCGACACCTCGGCCGCCTGAAACCACAATTTTCGGATCCGGGAGCTCGAGGATCGGAAGGATCACATCTTTAAGAACTGACTGAATCTTATCGTTAATATCACGTTTCTGCATGGCTTTAGCGGAAGAGCGCGTTGCTCAGAACCAGTCTCTGGATTTCGTTGGTGCCCTCGTAGATTTGTGTGATCTTGGCATCGCGGAACATACGCTCTACCTGGTATTCCTTCATGTAGCCGCTTCCACCCATGACCTGGATGGCGTCTGTCGTAACACGCATCGCGCAGTCACTGGCGTAGAGTTTTGCCTTTGCCGCAGAGATTCCGTATGTGCTGATGTTATTGTCCCTTTCCCATGCGGCGCGGTAGACCAGGTGTCTCGCGTTGTCGATGTCGATTTCCAGTTCAGCCATCTTGAATCCGAGGTACTGATTCTTCCAGATCGGTTTTCCGAACTGCACACGTTCCTTCATGTATTCTTTGGCGATTTCAAAAGCGCCTTCGGCAATCCCCAGTGCCTGCGCGGCAACGCCGATACGGCCGCTGTCCAGAACCTTCATTGCGAGCTTGAATCCTTCACCCGATTCGCAGATCATGTTCTCGTTCGGGATACGCATATCATTGAAGTAGAACTCGCCGACCTGCCCGCAGTGAATTCCGCTCGTGTTGTGACGGTCGCCGAAAACGAGACCTTCTGTATCTGTCGGTACGATGAAGCAGGCCATGCTCTTTGCCGGGCCGAGGTCTTTGTCTGTGTAAGCGAAGAGTGCGATGTAGTCCGCTACCGGGCCGTTGGTGATGAAACATTTGCTGCCGTTGATGACCCAGTCGTCGCCGTCTTTAACGGCCATTGTCAGTGCGCCCGCGACATCGGAGCCTGCGGATGGTTCAGTCAGACCGAAGCAGCCGATTTTTTCGCCCCGGATAACTGGTCCGAAGAATTTTTCGATCTGTTCCGGCGTGGCATCCGAAGTAAGGATGGTTCCGCCGTAGAGAGAGGTGTTTACGGTCAGTGCGACGCTGACGCCGGCATCCACCTTGGACAGTTCTTCCATGGCAATCGCGTATTCCTGGTATCCCAGTCCCTGACCTCCGAATTCCTTCGGGATCGGAATTCCGACAAAGCCTTCCTTTGCCATTCCTTTAACGATTTCTTCCGGAAATTCTTTGCTGTCATCGCGGGCAATCGCACCCGGCGCAACAACCTTCTGCGCGTATTCTCTGACTTTTTCCTGTACTTCAAGTTGTGTTTTGCTTAAACTAAAATCCATAATTTATCTGCCTTTCTTTGATATCTGCCAGCAATGTTTAATAATTCTTATTATAACAGAATGCAGGCAAAGATTAAACATTGTTACTCATTGTTAAGATTTGTTAGTAGTGCGTTAGTGCCGAAAGCCTATAATATCAACAGCTTTGATTGGCGCAGTGTGAAAGATTACTGAGCTGATTGCCGGAAGACACAAAAACCAATCTTAAAGGAGGAAGCGCATGTACGGTAAGAGGAAGGGATTCGCAGCAGCACTCAGTTTATTGATGTGTTTATCACTGTTTTTTTGTAGCAGTTTCATTGTTTTTGCGCAGGCAGATGCAGAACCTGAAGTAAGTTCGGCACAAAGTGCTGAACAGATTGAGGAGGCACCCATTGAAAAGTCACCAAACGCAGCTGCAGACGGCGAGAATGAAGAAGACAAAAAGCAAACCGTCTCAGAAAAAGGGGAAACACAGAAAGAAGAAAAACAGTCAGAAGTGTTTGATAAAGAAAAAAAAGAATCGACAGAAAAAGAAGAATCGGCACAAAGTACAAAAGAAACAACGAGAAAAAAAGAAGGAACTACACGGAATGCACGAGAGAAAGTAACTGAAGAAAAAGTATTGTTAGAAGCACCGAAACGTGCGGTACATAATGATGTTATAACGAAAATTGAAGCGTTGCTTCAGGATGGGAGCGGGCCTGCAGAAGATATAGAACAATGGCAGGTGTTCAGAATAAACGCGGAGTTTGCACTTCCGGACAATAAAGTAAAAGCAGGCGATACAACAACAATCACGCTTCCTGAAAAACTCAGATTCAGCCAGACACATGATTTTGTTATCACAGATGAAAATGGCAATGTGGTAGCAAATGCAGCAGTAAATGGTGAGGATAAGATTATCACACTTACATATACCGATTATCCCGAGACTCATTCGGGTGTGAAAGGTAATTTCAAGTTTTATGTAAGGATTGAAAGAAGCCTTGTTGACGGCGAAGAAGACATCCCGCTGAATTTTGATGTAGACGGCACGACCGTCTATGGCGGCAGTGTGCACTTTGTCGGCATACCTGATCCAGGTCCATTTTACCTGAGCAAGAGCGGAGATCCGATAAACAGCAGAACTATACAGTTTCATTTAAGTATTAACACAAGGCAAGAGGAAATAAAAAACGCGTCTGTAACGGATTTGATGCAAAGTGCGGGTTTTACAATAGATCCATCTTCATTCAGAATATATAAAGGAAGTTGGGAGAAGGTGCATGGTGATTGGCATCTGGTTAATTCTTCCGATGTTACTTCACAGTATGATATTAAATTCAATGAAGATAAAACCGGTTTTTCTATCGACCTTGGAGATATAGCGTCGAGTGACGCGTTTCAGATTTTTTATAACGCAGTTGCTTCGTATGACATGGTTGACGGAGAGAAGGTTAATAACAAAGCAACTCTCAATGGCAGCGGGCTGAATGCCGTTCCTCATGAGACAACAACAACATATGTTGAAGCGGGAGGTTCGGCTGAAGGGTATGTTTACTCCATAAAGATCCATAAGCAGGGTGAAGACGGCGAAGCACTGAAAGGAGGGATTTTCGATGTAATAAGGATATCTACTAATGAATCTGCAGGGCAGATAACAACAGATGAAAACGGAAACGGAGAAATAAAGGGTCTCCTCAAAGACAGGTACAAAATTATTGAAATACAGGCTCCTGCAGGGTATGTGGCTCCGGAGGGAGAGGAATACCTTATTGAGACAGATGATTTCAATAGTGAAACGAAGATTGCTTTTAAAACCATAATAAACAAACCGGCATCTGTTTCTGTTCCTGTGTCAAAGGCCTGGATTGGACCTAAGAAAGAATCGGCAGCCTTTTCCATAAAACGATCCTACACCAGGGATGGTATTACAAAAGAAGAAGTTCTTCCAAACACACTCATATTAAATGACGGGAACGGCTGGAGCGGATCTTTTGACAATCTGGAAAAGTACGTAACAGGAACGGATATTGAATGGGAATATCAGGTTGAGGAACAAACGATTCCTGGTTATGAGGCAGAAAAAGAAGGAAACCAGAAAGATGGTTTTAAGTTCACAAATAAAAAGACAGAGACAATCGATATTCCAGTTGAAAAAAAGTGGGTAGGGAAGGCGGGTAATAATGCAACCATCCGGCTTATAGCAGATGATGAAGAGATAAAAGATGTACTGCTTGATTCATCAAAAGGCTGGAAGCACACCTTTACAGATCTTCCTAAGTATGATGAAAAAGATGGCCATGAAATTAAATATGAAATTCGGGAGGATCCGGTGGATGGTTATATAACCGGAATCAGCGGAACTGCAGAAGATGGTTATACGGTCATTAATACAGTATCCGGAAAAGTTTCTGTACCTGTTACTAAGATTTGGGATGGTCCGAAGACAGACAGTGTAACAATTAATCTGATGGCGGACGGAAATAAGGTGAATTCTATAAAGCTTAGTGCAGAGAATAACTGGCAGTATACATTTGCAGACCTTGAAAAATACAAAAACGGCAAAGAAATAGAATATACAGTACAAGAAGAGAAAGTTACAGATTATGATACAAATATTTACGGGAATGCACAGGATGGCTTTATCATTAAGAATACCAACACAAAAATGCGGTCCATTAATGTGACGAAGATATGGATAGGCAGTCCGGCTGAAGAGGTAACGGTAAGACTCTTTGCAGACGGAGAAGAAATTCAGTCAGCCAAAATAAGTGCAGAGTGCGGATGGAAGTATTGCTTTAATAATCTGGCCGTATATACTTCAAAAGGGGATAAAATAGAATATACACTTAAAGAAGACATCATCGAAGGGTACTCTTCAGAAATCGCGGGGAATACAGAAAAAGGATTTACGGTCAGGAATTCGAAGAAAGATGCCGCTCCGTTCGTTAAAAGGAAAGACGTCCCGCCATTTGTTAAAAAGAAGGACGTTGCACCATTTGTTACAACGATCGTAAAGAAGACAACGACACCTTCTCCAATGACAGGGGATGAAACTAATGCCTATGGGTATATTATAGCGATGTTTGCAGCATCGGTTATTCTGGCAGTGCTGTATACACGTAAGAGAAGGTCCGGATAACTATCTATGGTTTTAATGCAAAGGGAGAACCTGCCTGCTTAAATTGCAGGCGGGTTCTCTGCATCTAAACAACTTGAGAACTGTTTTTTTCAATGTTATGATTTTGTCAGGAAATTAAACAGAAGACTGATAATCAGTGCGAAGGGAGGCTGATCAGTTTGAACAAGGATATAAGTATAGATTATGAACTGATTGCAAAGGCTCTTTTTGAAAACTATGAGACGATTTATGATATAAACCTTGATACCAATGAATATAGAAGTTTTCATGAAAGCGATGCATATAAAGAGCTGCAGCTCGATAAATGCGGAGAAGATTTTTTTCAAGGTTTGCGTAGTAAAGCTGCAGAGATAATAGCTCCGGAGGATAAGGATTATGTTCTGAAAATGCTCAGTAAAGACAATATTATTAGTGGCCTTGAAAAAGAAAAATACTACACGTTTTTTTACAGGATAAAGAGGGACGGAGAAGAAATCTATCATCAAATAATAGCAGTTTTTCAACCAATGGATGACGGTATGCATGTTTTTATGGGAATCAAGAATGTAGATACTGCGATGAGACAGGAGGAACTGCACCGGGAAGAACTCCGCGCAATGCAGCAAAGAGAAGTCAATCACATGAAAGCTGTCCTTGCAAGCGCGGCTGCCTATATGGAAGCAAACATCAGCAAAGATATCCTGTTGGAAAAATCTGATGATCTTCTTGATATTGATAAGCGGTTTATTAAGAGGCTTCCTTCACTTGAAGAAATCTCGGAATATGATAAAATGCATACCTGGATATGCGAAAATCTTATAATTGAAAACAGAGAAAAGTATCAGGAGATGGGCTCACGGGAATATCTCCTTAACTGTTTTAAAAGAGGAGAGCGGCGCTCATCGGTGTACTTTTCGGTGTATACGAATGAAGGCGGAGTTCAGCCCTGTAAAGAGTTGTTTTTCTTATATCAGGAGGAATCTTCAAAGGATATCCATGTTTTCTGTGTTATTTATGATTTAACGGAACAACAGAAAGCTGACAGAGAAAGGGATATGCTTGAACAGGAGCTCAAGATGAGCCGCATCAGAAACTTCACGAGTCAGATACAGCCACATTTTCTCTATAATGCGCTGGGATCTATACAAGAAATTATCCTGATGTATCCGGAATATGCGTCAGATCTGCTGGGAGACTTCACAGTACACCTCAGAAGCTGTGTACGAGCGATGAAAAAAGATGAGCCGCTTTCATTTTCACAGGAGCTTGATAACGTGAAAGCTTATATAAATATCGAAAAGATGCGCTTTGGCAATAAGCTGAAAGCACATTACGAATTGGGAAATACGAGATTTCCGATACTTCCTTTAACCGTGCAGCCCATTGTTGAAAATGCAATCAGACATGGAATATACGGAAGAGGTATAAAGGGCGGCGATGTCTATATACGCACAAAAGAAACAAAAGATTTCTGGATTGTAGAGGTTGAGGATAATGGCATAGGCTTTGATGTTGATGATTACGAAAAAAGACAACGTACTGGCGAAGGAGAATCCACCGGGATAAAGAATATAAAGTTCAGACTTGAGAAAGTTATGGGAGCAGATCTTAAAGTAAAAAGTGTTCCAGGGGAGGGAAGCCTTATAACCATTTATGTACCAAGGAGGTGACAAATGAGAGCAATCATAGTTGATGACGAGCCCCTGATGATGCATAAGTTTGCAAGACTGAGTGCAGGGATAAAAGATTTGAATCTGATCGGCCAGTTCGAAGCCCCGGAGCTTGCTCTGTCCTATATGAAAACAGACCCGGTGGACATCGCATTTTTAGATGTTGAAATGCCAGTCATGAACGGTATCACGCTTGCTGAAAAGCTACGTGATATCAGGCCGGATATTATCATAGTCTTTATCACAGCATTTGATGAATACATTTCAGACTTCAATGCAATCGGAGGGGATTATTATCTTGTAAAACCGTATACTCGTGAAGTCATTGAACTAATGATGGAAAAGATAAGGATGTTGGCAATAAGACAGCACAAAGAGATTTATATACAGACTTTTGGCAGGTTCATCGTAAAGAAAGACAATATTCCCGTTAACCTGACGGGAAAAGCTAAAGAAATACTTGCCTTGATCGTTATTAAACATGGGAAAGAGATCAGTAATGAAGAAATATATGGTATTGTCTGGGAGAACAGGCCGTACAGCAACGTTAATATGACTGTTTTTTACAATGCGTTACGAAGGCTGAAGACCGCTCTTAACAGTGCCGGGATCGGAGATTTACTGATTTCAACAGCAAGAGGACAAATGGTAAATACAGATTTGTTTGACTGTGATTATTATGCCTGGAAAGAACAAAAAATGGAATTGCGGGACAGATTTGAAGGAGAATTTTTATCTGAATATACCTGGGGTGAATCAATACTCGCGGATATTTTGATGAAAGAATATGGCATTTGATGAAAGAATGTTTTGTGACATTTTTTTTTAATATTGTAATTCGTGACAAAAGACATTAAAATAGCAATATGTGACAAGACTATTTTAAAGGGAAGCTATTTTGAATAAAAGGAGTTAAGATATGG